>JAMOMX010000249.1 GCA_027066935.1 Sulfurimonas sp.
AACCTTAGTTGGTGGTAAACTAGGTATAGATGCTACTGTAATACAAAAGATAGAAGCTCCAAATTTATTAGGTGATGTAAAATTGCTTAAAGAAGTAAAAGAATTAATTCCTGATGCAGTAAACCTGCATCAATATATGAGACGAACTAAAAATCCAATTACAGTTATTAGTGTAAATAAAACTAAAAAAGTAAAAGAATATTTTGATGCTTTAATAAACCTTAGCCCAAATATTCGCATAGTTGTATTTATAGATGAAAAAAATAACGATGTCAATAACTCATATATGAGTATTTGGCGCGTAACTAACAATATTGATGCCCTAAGAGATATATTTATCTCAGGTTTAATGGTTGGTATAGATGGTACTAATAAAAATTTACTAGATGGGTTCGAGCGTGAATGGCCAGATGATGTAGATTGTACTTTAAGTGTTATAGAGAGCCTAAAATCAAAAAAATTGTGGGATTTAGATGATGATATTTACAAAAAATACCAATTGTAGATTATAAACCCCTGAAATGTTGACAAATTTCAACTATAAATAGTTTATTTATAAAAACTCCAAGCAACTTTTAGATATTATTTCACTTTAATAAAACATAACCAAAGGTCAATCATGGGTTTAAGTATCGGTCTAGTAGGGCTTCCAAATGTAGGTAAATCAACAACTTTCAATGCACTAACAAAAGCACAAAATGCAGAAGCGGCAAATTATCCATTTTGTACAATAGAGCCAAATAAAGCTATTGTTCCTGTTCCAGATAAAAGATTAGCGCAACTAGCTAAAATTGTTAATCCTCAAAAGATACAATATTCAACTTTAGATTTTGTAGATATTGCAGGTCTTGTTAAAGGTGCCAGTAAGGGTGAGGGTTTAGGTAATAAATTTTTATCTAATATTCGTGAAACAGAAGTTATACTTCAAATTGTAAGATGTTTTTTTGATGAAAACATTGTTCATAACGAGGGTAGTATAGATCCACTCCGCGATGTTGAGATTATTGAGGGTGAATTAATACTTGCAGATATAGAAGTTTTATCTAACCGTATAGATAGGCTTAAAAAGCAAGCTAAAGCCGATAAAAGTGCAAAAGCTGCCCTAGAGATGGCAGAAGAACTAATAGAGTTCTTAGCAGATGGAAACTTAGCTCGTAATTTTGATAAAGTAGATACAGATGTATATCGTCAGCTTAACAATGAAGTTAGATTTTTGACTCAAAAAGAGATTATGTATGGTGCAAATACTGATGAAGATGGACTACTTGAAGATAACAAATATGTAATTGCCTTAAAGCAACATGCTAAAGACAATAACTGTGAGCTTATAAAACTATGTGCAAAAATAGAAGAGGAACTAATTGGTCTTGATGATGATGAAGCCCAAGAGTTCTTAAGTGATTTAGGTGTAGAAGAGTCTGGATTAGAGCAAATAATTCATAAAGGTTTTGATAAGCTTGGTCTTATGAGTTATTTTACAGCTGGGGTTAAAGAGGTTCGCGCATGGACCATTCGTAAAAATTCAACAGCTCCAAAAGCGGCAGCTGCTATTCATAATGATTTTGAAAAAGGTTTTATCCGTGCAGAAGTTATCTCTTATGATGACTACATAGAGTGTGGTGGTGAGAACAAAGCTAAAGAAGCTGGTAAAATGCGTTTAGAAGGTAAAGAGTATATAGTTCAAGATGGTGATGTAATGCACTTTAGATTTAATATTTAAGATAGCTTTTTCATAGAATCTATCATATTATTGCGTAGCTTCGCAATAATTTCATCAAATTCATATAAACCTTTTTTTTCTAGTTCATTTATTTCATAATCATAATCTTCAATTTTTAATAAAATACTATTTTCTTCGTTTGAGTTATTAGTTAGCTTTTCCATCAATTCTTTTATTTTATTATTTGTATTATTTATCTTTATATTTTTACATTCTTGTGCTATTTGCACCCTGTTTTTTAACTGAGAAAATTTATGTATGCTATTGGAGTCTTTATTTTCATTAAATTTACTTTGAAGAACTTTTTCTATAAATATTTGTTTATTTTTTGTAAGTGATGATTTCTCTAAATATTCTAAAAATGTATCAACTATTTTACTAAATATAATTCTACTAAACTTATCAAAATAACTATTAGTTATAGAGTATATAAATTGAATTTCATCAATTTGATTTACAATTAAAATCGCATCTTTTTTTGGATAGATTAAAGTATCATCACAAAAATTTAACCACTCGCCTACTATTTCATTATAGATAGCTTTTTTTATTTTTTTAAAATTAATCTCTTTTATATCTTTGATATATAAAAAATTAATTTCATTTTTTAAAGTATCATGAACTAGAGTATCAGCTATCATCTCAATCACTTCTGCTCTATCTATATTTGATGATACATTCAATACATCCCACTCAAATAATTCAACATCGCTGAATAGTTTATTTATATAGTTTTCTTTTTCCTCTTGAGTGCCAAACATGTTATTTTAATATTTTTGCTACAGTTTGAGCATATTTAACATGATCATTCATAGTTATCTTTAACTCAAGCATATCTTTTTGTGCCAATATTATTATAGTAGATCCCATCTCAAAACATCCAAAATCATCACCTTTTTTTAGAGATAAACTTTCATATTCGTAAACGCTCGATTTTTGAGCATCTGCATTTGTTTTTATACGAGGCTCAAAACTAACTTGCATTACACCTACATTTAATGCACTCACAAGCACCATAAAAAATATCTTTTTTGATTGAGTCTCACACATAATAACTACACGCTCATTTTCAATAAAAAGATTTATTCGTTTTTTTAATGATGGAATGTTTACAGGATAAAACTTACCAGGAATATGCACAACTTTTAAAATTTTAGCATTAGTTGGCATATGATAACGATGATAATCTTTTGGAGATAAGTAATGGTTTATAAATTTTCCATCATGTATAATATTTTTTTCCTCTTGTGTGAAATCATTGCCGATAAAATCATCACATTTATACCGCATACCTTTTATTTGAAGAGCATAATCTTTATCTAGATCACCACACTCTGATATCCAAGAGTCACAAGGGGAAATAAAATCCTCTTCATTTAAAGAAAATTTTCTATCATGCTTTAACTTTCTAGTAAATAACGAATTTAAAGTTTTATAAGAACTAGGAAAATCAAACTCCCTCATATCTAATCCCATTAATCTTATATAGGTTTTATTAAGAAAAGTTTGAAATTTTTTTGGAAACTCTTTGTTTGCAAACTTTCCAAATATTTGTGAAATTGCTGAAGTTATATGTCTACTCATCTATTATATTTCCTTAATTTATCTTTCTTTTAGCTATCTCTTCAATAAGAACAGTTGCATAAGAACCTTTTGGCAATGTAAAATTTAACTCGTACTGAGCCTCTACTTGGTTAAACCTTCCCTCTACATCAAGAAGATATACCCAAGCATATCTTCTTGTTCCATCGGCATTTATCTCATCATCATAATCTTTTTCTATCTCTCTTGATATATCTGTAGCTAACCTTGCTTTTGTTCCACATAAAAGACCCGTAATTGAGATATCTCTATTATTAAAACGCTCAAAATCATGTTGTGTTCCATCAAAATCGAAGAGTCTTCCATGTGGATAATGCTCCATAATATCACCACTTATCAATTTAAATGGATGTTTTTGATTTTTTAATTTATCTAACTCACTTTTTGGTATATTTAAAAGTGATTCTAACTCTTCACTTTTAAAATTATTGATGAGAGTGTTTATTTCCAATCTTCTACTAAGCCACAAATTAAATAGATGACTTTGATAAGAATTTATTAATAATTTTTTTATTTTAGGGTTACGCTCTTTTTTATCACCTTTAGCAATTTTTTCGCCATCTATATGGTTGTCTCCATCACGACCAAATCTTTGATATCCAAAAAAATTAGGCATACCGTTTTTATCAATACTCTTTAATGCTTCATCAATCTTGGACGCAGCTGTTGGATTAACTTTTTTTAATTTTATATAAAATCGATTGCCCACTAGATGCCCTATGCGAATTTTATTATTATGATATGTACGAGAGAGTATCTTTACATTTTCTAGGTTAAAATTTTCTAACGATTCTTCATGCTTTTTATGAAGTGAAATATATTGTTTTGTCATTGCATGTTTATCTTTTAAACCTGCATAACCTATCTCTTTGTTTTTTATGCCAAGATATTTAGCTATTGCACTTACTAACTCCAATGTAGAAAGATTTTTCTTTCTAATAAAAAGTATAAGGTGTTCACCCTCCCCGCTAAATTCATAAAGAGGGATCTCTTCAACAACAAAATCTCTAGCACTTTGTTTAAAGTGAAAATCTATACTTGAGTGGTTTAATGAGTAAAATCTATCCATTTATTATCCTAAAAATGATGTGCTTTACATCTGTTAATATATTTATTTCGTTTGGCAGTTCCAAATATTGTTAAATTTGTTCTGCTTTGCTTTGCTCTTCTTATTATTGTTTTTCTATTTCGCTTATTAAATGAGACTAACATCTCATATTCTTCGCCACTACATCCTATTTTTTTAGGTATAGATTCAAAAAAATCAATGCCAATTTTATTTATTAATAACAGTTTATCTAAATCACTAAATAACCCATCTGAAATATCCATACCAGAGCTTAAGTACCTAGTGCTATTTAATATAAATTTGTCTCTTAATTTTATATCTATAAACTTTGATTTTTTATGGAGCTTTGCACCATTACACAGACCCATCAAATCTTTCTTACTTTGCCCTAGCTTACCAGTATATGCAAACAAATCATTTAAATGAACACCTTTTCTATAGAGTGGTTTTAAAGTTTTTGAAATAATAGTTATAGTTATATCGAGTTTAGTGTTACTTATTGTATCTCCACCAATTATTAAGATATTGTATTTTTTTGCAATATCTTTAAAACCATTAGCTAATTCAACCATCTCTTGTTTGGTAATAGTTTTTGGCATAGCTACACTTAATAATGCATAGATAGGTTTTGCATTCATCGCTATAGCGTCTGAAATATTCGAGAGCATCGCTTTCTTCGCAATTTCATAATGATTCATCCACTTAGTTTTAAAGTGAACATTTTCAAAAAATGCATCTTTTGAATATACTACTCCATCTATAAAAGCACCATCGTCACCTATTTTTTTATCGTTAAATTGCGCTATAAAATAATCTTCTAAATTCAAATTAATTTCTTTTAAGTAAATATTAACCATGGTCGATATAAAATGAGATATAATCACATTATTATAACATTAAATAGGAAAATTAGATGAAACTATCAATTAAAAAAATATTTAGCAATATCTCTTTGTTTATGACTTTTGCTTTACTTATCGCAACAATAGCAGTTGTATTTACATTTGAACAAGGCAATTCGTTTAAAAAGGTTAATATATTAAATACTCAAAAAGAAATTGCATCAGCACTCCATGAGCTCGATAAGAAAGATTTGGAATTAACATTAATTCAATTTAATGGCAAGAGCACTCAACTTCGTTATCAAATTGAGAAGCTATATGACCTAAATAAATATGACACAATCGGGAAATATATATTAGGTAATTCTCAAGATTACTTAGCTCAGTTAGAAAAATTATCTATGTTAGTAAGTGAATTTAATACTAAAGCTTTTAAATACTTTAATTCATCAGATAATGCAGAAATTAAATTAAAAGAATCTTTAGATGTTTCTTTAGAAAACTTAAATAATCATATTTCAAACATTATTTTTAAAAATATTGAATATGACAATGAAAAGTTTAAATTGTTGCAAATTTTAGCAATATCTACTTTTTTTGTTATATTTATACTAACTTTTTGGTATCAAAGACGTTTAAGAAAAATCTATGAAGACATTATCTTTTTATACTCTCCAAAAAGTGGAAAAATAACTTATGAGGTACATACTATTGAAGCTGATGCTATATATATAAGGATGAGTAGAAGACCAGGTTTTACGGTAGATCAAGCAAGTATTGATCCAATAACTGGAATAAATAATAATAAAGGATTGGAAAATACTTACGCAGAAAAAAAAGGTATGAAAGCTAGTAGCTACACAGCTTTAACAGTATTAGAAGTAGATGATTTTTCAAAAACGAATAAGGCGTTCCCTCAAGACTTAACACAAAGCATACTTAAAAAAATAGCATATACTATTTCATTATATGAACAATCAGCAGATGTAATTGCAAGAAGTGGCTATAATCAATTTACATTAATTTTCTCAAGAGAAACAAAAGAGCAAGCGTTTAAAGAAGTTGATGCTATTAGACAAAGTATATCTGAGTTAAAATTTGCAGTACAAAATCAAGCCCCAATTCATGTAACCGTAAGTGGTGGGTTTTATATTAAACAAAAAAATGTTGCACTTAATAGATCTATAGATGATGCTAAAGCTATTTTAAAATGGGGAAAGACACAAAATAAAAATAAGATTCATCAAAAAAAAGATATGGCTAATCTTAGTCTTTAATCTATTATTACCATTTTTCAATGTCTCAAATTGTAACATCAACAAACATCAGATAAACAATCCTTTATTTTAACCTAGCGCAAAGAAAAACACGCTAAAATCAGGTTTATATTATTAAATAATTTTAGATAAGGAAAGCTAATGAGTATTCCAATTTATACTTACGATGCAATTATTGTTGGCGCAGGTTTAGCGGGATGTGCAGCAGCAAGAGAGTTGCAAAATGCAGGCAAGAGAGTTGCTGTTATAACAAAACTACACCCACTGAGAAGCCATTCTGGTGCAGCTCAAGGTGGTGTTAATGCTGCTTTTGGTGATGAAGACAGTGAGGAGTTGCATGAATACGATACTGTAAAAGGATCTGATTATTTAGCTGACCAAGATGCTGTTGAGTTTTTATGCAAACATGCTCCAGAAACTATTAGATGGGCTGAAAAAATGGGAGCTGCTTTTAGTCGTACACCAGATGGAAAGATCGCACAAAGACCTTTTGGTGGACAATCTTCACCTCGTGCATGTTATGCAAAGGATAGAACTGGATTAACTCTTTTGCAAACCATTTATGAGCAAGCTTATCGTGCAGGTGTAAAGTTTTGGGATGAATGGTATGTAGCTGACCTTATTTATAAAGATGGTAAGG
Source organism: Sulfurimonas sp. (assembly GCA_027066935.1). GTDB lineage: Bacteria > Campylobacterota > Campylobacteria > Campylobacterales > Sulfurimonadaceae > Sulfurimonas. Next base: position 7,151 of record JAMOMX010000249.1, read on the forward strand.
TATCTGGCGTTGTAGCATTTAATATTCGTGATATGGAGATAGCTATCTTTAATTCAAAAGCTGTTATGTTTGCAACTGGTGGCTATGCAAGATCATTTAAAATCAATTCAAATGCGCATGCAAATACTGGTGATGGACTTTCTATAGTAGCAAGACATGGACTCCCTTTAGAAGATATGGAATTTGTGCAATTCCATCCATCTGGATTATCTGGTAATGGTGTTTTGATCTCTGAAGCTGCCCGTGGTGAGGGTGGAAAACTCTTCAATTCAGAGGGTGAGAGATTTATGGAAAAATATGCTCCAAACGCATTGGAATTAGCCTCTCGTGATGTTGTGTCTCGTGCAATATTAAATGAGATTAGAGAAGGTCGCGGAGTTGGTCCAAGAAAAGATGCTGTTTATATTGATGTAACTCACCTTGGGCGTGATTTAATTATGCAAAGATTACCTGAGCTTCGTGATTTAGCTATAACTTTTTTAGGATTAGACATGATAAAAGAGCCTATTTTAATCTCTGCAACAGCACACTATTCAATGGGTGGAATCCCTGTTAATATAGCTGGTAATGTTCGTAAAAATAATGATGAATTTGTTGAGGGTTTTTATGCAGCTGGTGAATGTTCATGTGTATCAGTTCATGGAGCAAATAGACTTGGTGCAAACTCTGTCCTTGAAGCACTGTTATTTGGTCGTTATGTTGGTAAAACAATGGTTAAAGAAGTTAACGATATTGAGTTGCGTGTTGCAACACAAGAAGATGCAGACACTGCTTTAGCAGAGATTGATTTTATGCTAAATAATAATGGTGATGAAAGTGTTCCTACTCTTAGAGAAGAGCTGCAAGATTGTATGACTGCAAATGCTGGTGCATTTAGAACACATGATACACTTCTAATAGCTGTAAATAAAATGAAAGAGATTCAAGAAAAATTTAAGAACATCCGCATTAAAGATAAATCAAAAATATTTAATACCGAGATGCAAGAAGCTATAGAATTTGGTCATATGATAGATTATTCGCGATTTATTGTTGAGAGTGCTATTGCAAGAAAAGAGAGCCGCGGTGCTCATTTTAGAGAAGATTTTGATACTCGTGATGATGAAAACTTTTTAAAACATACAATGGGTTATTTGGGAGATGATGGTGAGATTTCACTCGACTACATGGATGTTACACTTGGCAAACATGAGCTTAAAGCTAGAACATACTAAGGGAAATTATGAGTACAATTACTATACAAAAAGTAAACTTTAAAGTATTTCGTTTTAACAACATTGATGATTATCTTCCATATTATGAAAGTTATACTTTAGATGTTACTTCTGAAGATGTTGTTTTAGATATCTTAAATAAAATAAAATGGGAACATGATGGTAGTTTTTCATATCGTCGTAGTTGTCGCCATGGTATTTGTGGGGCATGTGCCATTAAAGTAAATGGTCGCTCAACTCTTGCTTGTAAAGAGAGCATGTCCACTATGATTGAGTATTTTGGTACTGATTTGACTATTGAACCTTTAAGCACAAAAAGAGCTATCAAAGATCTGATTATTGATAAATCTGACTTTTGGGAAAAACATGAGAGTGTTAAACCTTATGTTAATGCTAAAATTGATGAAACTCCATCTTGTGAGAATCTTATATCTCCAGAGGATGCAGATGCATTAAATGAAGCGGATCTATGTATTCAATGTGGATCTTGCCATTATGCTTGTCCAGTTACAGAGATAAATGATGATTTCTTTGGTCCTGCTGCATTTGTTTCTGCTTATCGCTTTGAAGCAGATGTCCGTGATGAAGATTCAGATAGACTAATAGCTGTAAATGATGAAAAACAGGGTGTTTGGGATTGTGTAAAATGTTTTGAATGTGCAGAGGTTTGCCCAAAAGATATAAATCCAATTGAGAAAATTACTTCACTACATCAAATGGCATTTCAAAGAGGTGTTGCTAAAAATAATGTAGCAACTCGTCATGCAGTTGGCTTTAAAGATTCAATAGTTAGAAATGGTGTACTTGATGAGGGTGGATTAGTTCTTTATTCTGAGGGTCCTAGCATTATCAAACATATACCTGTTGCTCTAAAAATGTTCAAGCATGGTAAAATTGTTCCACCGTGGGCAATTGTAAAATCAGATAATATTGGCGAGATTAAAATACTTGCTCAATCTTCATCTACTGCAAAGTTTTAGGAGTTAATAAATGGAAAAATTAAGATACGCACTTTTTACAGGGTGTACTGCTAAACAAAGTACTCCAGAGCAATTAATGTCAACATATGCGGTTGCAAAAAAATTAAATATTGAGTTAGTTGAATTGAGTGAAGCTTCATGTTGTGGAGCTTCTCACTTACAAGATTATGATGATTTTTTATCTTTAGTTTTAAATGCTAGAAACATCGCTTATGCAGAAAAACACAGGTTAACTATGGTTACTATTTGTAACACATGTCAATTAAACACTGCAATGACAAAACATCGTTTAGATAGTGATTCAAATTTAAAAGATAGAGTAAATAAAGAGCTTAAAGAGGTTAACCTAGAATACAAAGGCACATCTAATGTAGTTCATTTTTTATATGCAATTATTGATGATATAGGACTTGAGAAGATTACAAGTTTAGTAAAAACTCCTCTTAGTCAATTTAATATTGCACCTTTTTATGGATGTCATAACATTAGACCATCAGAACTTCAAAATAGATCTCATAAAATTAAAGAAAATCCATATAGACCTACTTCACTTGATAATTTGATTATTGCTTGTGGTGGTAAAAATGTTGATTATGAAGAAAAAAATAAATGTTGTGGTTTTCATGTTGAACTTCAAGCTCCAAAAACTGCTTCTATTTTAACAGGTAATGCTATTGCTGGTGCGATGGATGGTAATGCTGATTGGATGGTTACCCCATGCCCTCTTTGTCATCTAAAGCTTGACACACAAACTAAACATGCATCAACAGCTATTGGTCGTGAAGTCTCTATGCCTGTATTACATATGCAGCAAATGCTTGGATTAGCACTTGGTTGCCCTCAAGAAGAACTGGGTATGAAACATCATCTTACTAAAGTGAACTTTATTTAGTAAACTTTATTCACCATCACTATGGTGAGTAAATACTTCTTTCAACTTTAATATCTGTTGTGTATATTTTAATCGAAATTAAGTATATCTTTAGCTTGAATCATATCTTTATCACCACGACCTGAGATATTTACGATGATTAGTTTGTCTTTAATATTTGGTAGTTTTTTTAAGTATGCTATAGCATGTGAAGATTCAAATGCAGGGATAATTCCCTCTTTGCGTGAGAGCCATACAAAAGCATCTAATGCCTCATCATCTGTTATATTATCATAACTAACTGTGCCATTATCTTTATGAAAAGCATGTTCAGGTCCAATACCAGGATAGTCTAATCCAGCACTAATTGAGTGTGCTTCTAGTATTTGACCATCTTCATCTTGTAATAAATAACTCATTTGACCATGTAAAACACCAGGGCGACCTTTATCTAGTGAACAGCCGTGTTTATCTGTATCAACACCAAGTCCACCAGCCTCAATACCAATACATTCAACACCATCATCTTCT
>JAMOMX010000250.1 GCA_027066935.1 Sulfurimonas sp.
TTTAACTTTCTCTTGAAAAATTGGAAGTCTAAACTTATTAATTGATAGTCCCCACAAACCAACAAAGCCAGTTAAAGCTCCTATTAAAAACTCAAGCATAAATATTAACCCTTTTTAATCTAACGCCCGCTTAAAACGATCCACGGAAAACAGGCACTTAACTTCTTTAAAAAATATAACTATAACATACGGTTAAGTTTGAAAAGAAGCCCGACTTAGTGGGTCGTTTTTAAAGCGCTTGTTATGTTTTATTATTCAAAATTTCATTAAGAACATCTATTCTTTTTTCATTTGATAAACTATCAAAAGGTGCTTTACAAACAGACCTATACATATCTTTTTTTAGATATTTATTGTTTTTCTCTAAAAATAATAAATATGATTCACCTTTCTCGACTGTAAAGTCAAAACTAGCTACTCCTGTAGAGATATTGATAAGAAATGGGGCTTCAGGATTTCCTTTCCAAGTTAATAGTGGCTCAAAATATATAGTATGCTCTTTGGTAAAAGGATCTTGTTTTGTTCTTTTTTCTTTGGTTTTAATAGTTGTTACTGTTCCTAGGGTAACAATTTCTGCTTTATCAGTGATTAGCTTAATTATTTTTTTATCCAATTCTGAACAATCTAAAGACTCTACCTTAGGCGCAGTATTTTGAGGGGCAGAATAATGCTCATTTGCTTTTATTTCTTTTAAAAGCTCTTGAAGTTTTTTGTCACTATAATCCTCAGCATTTATAAGTAAACTTATTAACAGGCTTAATAAAAACAGGAGTTTTTTCATAGTAGTAGTAGCTTCATATAAATTATTGATTTTGCGTCGCAGACACATAACGCCCCAATAAAGCGATCCGCCGAAAAACTGGCACAAAGCTTACCGAGAAAACAAAACTATACCACGACCCGATGACTCAAAAGAAGCCCTGAGTCGGCGGGTCGATTTTTAATTGGCTTGTTATCTTTTATTCTTTAGTCGGTTACTACAAAGATTAAAACGCCTAAGCTAGTACTTTACAAGTGAAGGCTAAGCCGAATATTTTTTAATTGTGCACTCACTTTAACTTAACGATATTTTACCCACCTGACTAATAAACCACAAAGCCAAACCGCTTTGTAATGATGGCTTTAGCACGTTGTTTCACTAGCCTAAGCGAGTCTTAACAACTTAAAATAAAACTGTTTTTAATATGCTTTTTTAAGTTCGTAACCTTAGCACCTATTTTATAATAGTGATATTGAGCAGTTAGTAGTTTTAGGGTGACTGTCTTGAAATAAGCCAATTTATTAAATTGGTTACCGACCTCCTTCAAAAGATTTTTTTGGGATAAATAAAACATGGCCAGAATCAAATTTTAAATTTATGCCTGATTTTAGCCATTCAATTTTTGTCTTTAAAATTTCACTTCCTAAAATATCAATATCAATATCAATACCATGCCCATAAGCAAAGTCATTCCCTTGACGAGAAACCATTACTTCGGAAAATCGTCTAAAATCAAAAAACTGTATTTTTCTTAGCCCTTCCTTTATTCGTAGTTCATACCTAGTATCATAAGTAACTGTGTCTGGTTGTGAAGCTTTAAGAATAGTATTTCCCGAAAACCCAAAAAAATATATCAATAGTACTAGAATAGTTAATACTGAAAAAAGACTAAAAAATTTCATATTTTTCTCTATTTTATAAGGAATTGTACTTCAGTTGAATAATTATGGACCATTGCTTTTGCGTCGCAGACAGATAACGCCCCGCACAGCTGATCCACTGGAAAACTGGCACGAGGAACTTTAAAACAGCAAAACTATACCATAAACCGCTGTACCTGAAGAAGCCCGACTTAAGTGGGTCAGATGATGCGGCTTGTTGGATTGTTGATTATCCAGTGGTTCAAATTACGGATTAACTCAACGCGATAGCGCATGAAATGCTTTGTTTTTTTAACCGCTTTTAAAAATATTCATATTCTTCTACTCAACTATAAAAGGAGACATTAAGTTCGATTAACAGTTTTGCCAAGAAGAAAACAAAACAATATTTGCAGTGGTAAAACTACGGATAAAGCATCACGCGAAAGCGTCTAGCAAGGGTAAAACTATGACAATATATTTTTCTACGGTATCTGCTACTGAACTGATGTATTTAACTTACGATTAGCCCCACAAAATACGCTAAAATAAGGAAAAAAAAGAAAGGGAAAATAACTGTGAATTATAGATAAATAATTATTGTAGTAATCCAACGCC
>JAMOMX010000251.1 GCA_027066935.1 Sulfurimonas sp.
CCCTAACTGCCTCAGCAAAAAACCATGCTGCGACAAGTGTCAAAATAGCTCGCATGTGACTTTGGGCTATAGTAATCTCTTTGGAGATTTGGTTATCGCACTTTAGACACCGTAGAGACTTGTATGATTCTCTATTCTTACAAGGCAGTACGCGTGTTTTCGAGTGATAGTTGAATACATTATATTTTTCTTTACAACAAGGGCACTATTTTTGCATATCAGATCCCACCTTCTTGACTTGCATTGTTACATCTAGCTCATCTGCTAAACGCATAGCACTACCACTTAGTACTACTTCGCCATTTACTTTAATCTCTGGTATGACTCTGATGAGATATGACTGGCAGTTTTGGGTTTTTAGACATGGGAGTATTTTAGCTTATGATTGCTTAGTGGGGGCTTTGTTTGTTGCTTGTAGAGGTGTGTTGTCAAGCTTGGAAGCTTGGTGGTAAAGAATAAAATTATTAGTTTTAAATGGTTGTAGTAGCCTATCTATAGGGCTTTTATGATAGGTTATTGTTATCACCTCGTTTTTCTGACCCCGTTTTTCCGTAGTTTAAGGGTTGATGGAATTTATCGTTGAAGCCACATATGTTTGTATTATGCTGACTATTTAGGTAAAATAGTGGCACTTATTATGAAGTAAAAAAGGTGAGCATGGAGTATAAATATAAAAAACTAAATGTTGATATGTATACTGACTCACTCTACAAAGATGGCTTGCAAAAATCGAAACTATTAACACAAGATGAGATTAAAAACACCATCTTGAATATTGGCGTATTCAAGCTAAAAGGATATGTAAGGGCATTTAGAGGTAAGCTATCAAAATATTCAATTGATGATCTGTTTGAGCTATACAGAATAGATAGAGGAATCTCATCAAATATGTTTACATTGTCATCAAAAATAGAAGTAAGATTGAAATCTTGTCTAATAGAAGCTACTTATAAACTAACAGATAACCCATTTTTCTATCTACTCAAAAATAGTTATATAGAAGACTTTACAGTTCATAGTGAGTCGCTTTACGACTGGGAAGCTAGGCATGCTAAACAAAAACAAAAAGACGAAGAATACTTGCACTATCGAGATTATTATCTTGCAAACTATGATTTTGATGAAAATAAAGAAAAATATCTATCAAATCAAAAACTTATACAGCTAGATCAAAAACTAAATATTAACTATCCACCTTTTCATTATTTTGTCGAAAATATGACTCTTGGCTCTTTGATAAAGATACTTTCCAAGTTAACTCTGGACAACAAAAGCATACTAAAGCTCGTGGCAAATAGATTTAAGATACTAAACCCTACTGTATTTCTAGCGTACCTATTGAGACTTAAAGAGGTTAGAAATAGGTGCGCACACAATGGCAGACTTTTTAATAGAAACTATCGCGGTGTAAAAGCGATGGGCGACTACAAAGAGATCAGAAAAGATATATACAATCATAGATTACTAGATGTCTACTATACACTAAACTTTTTACTAGATGATGTAGATATGATAAAAAATGGTGATGATTTAAAAAACAAATTCATATTAGAAAATCTTAGGCTGGTAGATACAGAAATGGAACATTTTATAATGGATTGTATAAGAAAAAGGTAAGTGTGCATGCAGGGACTTACCGTAAGTGCAGATATTATAGCACATAAAACTGAAAATATAGTTAAAATAGAGATATTAGTTGCATATAATGAGTAAAAATGCAACAAAATTTTTCTTTACAACAAGGGCAAGATTTTTGCATTGCAAATCTCACCTACGCTAAAAAAGCCACAAGAAGAATATACGACATTATTAGCAATACAATATAGACTGGATGTGTATACCCCACTCTTCCTATCAACCAAAGACTCTCATTAAAGTTTAGAAAGTCTTTATGCTCTATATGTTTTTTTAATTCTCTTATTAGTTCTCTTCCGAAGATTAAATTACTATAACCAATAAAAATGGTACATTTGTCACTTACTAAGAAACCTTCCGATAGTTGACATTCATCAAAGGGGATACAATCTTCACTATATTTATAAGCCACAATGACCTCCTTGTCTGTTATTTGCAGACTATAGGATGCGTATCGTATATAAAATAGATACAACAACAAACATATGGACAATAGTAGAGCAGCTAGCATAAAAGATACTAAGCTCAATGAAAACACTTCAAAAGAGACTATGGTGTATTGAGCTAAAATTACCGCAAGAAATAAGGCAAAATAAAA
>JAMOMX010000252.1 GCA_027066935.1 Sulfurimonas sp.
AAAAGAAGCCTTCTATTAATTTTTCTCAAAATGATAGGGATTTACTTAACTCTTATATCTTAAATGATACTGCAAATACCGACTCTAAAGGGCTTTTGTTGGTTTGAAGGTTGTCGAACTCAGGTTAATAGCTATGGTTAAAAAACTCAATAAATATATTTATTTCTGTATAGTGAAGGAATACTTTACAAATAAATTTAAAACCTAGGCAAGTATATGATAAAAACTTTTGATAACAAAATCAGCATTGTTGGTGATGATTTGAAAAACTCAATCACTAAAAATAGCAAGATAAGTGTGGCTTCATCTATATTTTCCATTTATGGTTATGAAAGTTTGAAGAAAGAATTAAATGGCATAGATGAGTTAAGATTTGTTTTTACTGACCCTACTTTTATCAAAACAGATGAAAAGAAAAAAGATACCAAACTATTTAAGATAAACTCAGCCAATAGGCAAAAAGCTATAAATGGCTCTGAATTTGAACTTAATCTCAAAAATGAGCTAAAAGGTAGAAATATTGCCAAAGAGTGTAAAAAATGGTGTGAAAATAGAGTAAAATTTAAATCTAACCAAGGAAACAATAGCATACAACCTATGTTGATACTTGACAATGGAGAAGATGAAAAATCTATATATATTGGTATGAATGAGTTTAGTAGTGCTGGTTTTGGATATAAAAAAGATAATTCAGCATTAAGAATAATCAATAAAATTGATGACCTTAATACAACAAAAGAGTTTCTTGATAATTTTAACAATGTATGGACTGATAAAGATATTTTAAAAGATATAACAGATGAAGTTCTCTCTTATATAAACAATTTATATAAGGAAAACTCTCCTGAATTTATATACTATTTAACTCTTTATCATATTTTCAATGAGTTTTTAGAAGATATAAATGAAGATGATTTAGCAAATGATAAAACAGGCTTTAAAGATAGTGTTATTTGGAATACACTATATGATTTTCAAAAAGATGCAGTATTGGGACTTATAAATAAACTTGAAAAATATAATGGTTGTATTTTAGCAGATAGTGTTGGTCTTGGTAAAACTTTTTCAGCACTTGGAGTTATAAAATACTATCAAGAGAGAAATAAATCTATCTTAGTATTGTGTCCTAAAAAACTGGGAGATAACTGGAAAACTTTTTTAAACAATTATGAGGATAATCCACTTTTAAAAGATAGATTTAATTACGATGTTTTATATCACACGGATTTGCTTAGGGAAAAGGGCTTTTCAAATGGAGTAGATTTATCTCGTATAAATTGGGCTAACTATGACTTGATAGTTATAGATGAGTCTCATAATTTTAGAAATAATGATGCAAGAAAAGAGAAAACTACAAGGTATCAAAAACTCTTAGACATCATACGAACTGGTGTAAAAACAAAGTTACTCATGCTTAGTGCTACACCTGTAAACAATCGCTTCAACGACCTTAAAAATCAAATTGCCTTAGCTTATGAAGGACATACAGATGAAGCCGATGAAAAACTAAATATCTCTTCTTCTATCAATACTGTTTTAAAAAAAGCACAACAAACTTTTAATGATTGGTCTAAACTTCCCCAAGAAAAGAGAACTTCTAAAAATCTTCTCCGAGAGTTAAATAAAAATTATGATTTTTTTAAACTTTTAGACTCTATTACGATGGCTAGAAGCAGAAAGCATATTGAAAAATATTATGACATGGAAGCCATAGGTAAATTTCCTACAAGATTAACTCCAAAATCAATCCGATCAAATATTACAGATTTAGAAAAAGTAATGAGTATAGAAGATATTTATAAACACTTATCATCATTTGATATGTCTGTATATAGTCCATTTGCCTATATATTTGAGAGTAGATTAGAGTTTTATAGTAACCTTTATGATAGTGAGGTAAATGACAACTCTATCCTAAAACAGGCAAATAGAGAAAGTAGCTTAAAAATACTCATGAGGGTAAATTTTTTAAAACGACTTGAAAGCTCCGTAGATAGTTTTAGAATAACACTCAATAACTTTATAACCAACATACAAAACACTATAAGCATCATAGAAAAGTTTGAAAATGGAGATAGAACTACTCATATAGCTGATACACAGAGTGTTGATACAGAATATGATGACGATTGGTTAGATGAAGAGTTTAGTATCGGCAAAAAAGTCAAGATTAACTTAGAAGACATGGATGTAACACGGTGGAAACAAGATTTGTATTCTGATTTGACAATAGCAAAAAATATTTTAGAAGATATGAAAAAGATTACTCCACAACATGATATCAAGCTTCAAACACTAAAAGAGCAAATTACCCACAAATTAAATAATCCTATAAACGATAACAATAAAAAGCTTATCATATTTACTGCTTTTGCTGATACAGCAAATTATCTATATGAAGAGTTAAAAGAGTTCAATTCTGCTTTGGGATTACATAGTGCTAAGATAACAGGTAGTGGTACAAATGAATCAACTATCAATATACACAAAGAGTTTAACAATCTACTATCTCACTTTTCTCCACTCTCAAAAAATAAAAAGCTCAAAAATAGAGATGAAGAACTTGATATTTTGATAGCGACTGATTGTATAAGTGAGGGACAAAATCTACAAGATTGTGATACTCTCATAAACTATGATATTCATTGGAACCCTGTTAGAATTATACAGAGATTTGGTAGGGTTGATAGGATAGGAAGCAAAAATAATTTTATCCAACTTATCAACTTTTGGCCGCAGATTAGCCTTGATGAGTATATCAATCTAAAGAGCAGAGTAGAAACTCGAATGCACATGGTAGATACAACAGCTACTGGAGAGGACAATGTCTTAACCAACAAATCAAGTGATATGGAATTTAGAAAAAAGCAACTCCAACAACTTCAAAATGAAGTAGTAGATATAGAAGAGATTGATAGCTCTATATCTATCACAGATTTAGGATTGAATGATTTTAGAATGGACTTAGTGAGCTTTTTGGAAGAGAAAGGAGATATAAAAGCTATCAGTTCAGGCATACATACAGTATGTAAAAAAGATAGTGATAAAAACATAGAAGAGGGAGTGATATTTATACTCAAAAATATTAATAACGATATAAATATAGACAATACAAATCAACTTCATCCATTTTACCTGATACACATAAACCAAGATGGCAAAGTGCTCTCAAACCACTTAACAGTAAAAAATACCCTAGATACTATACGATATCTATGTAAAGGTAAAAGTGAGCCTATACATGAAGTTTATGAACTGTTTAATGATGAGACAAAAGATGGTAAAGAGATGACAAAGTATTCAAACTTACTTAGTGAGGCTATCTCTTCTATCATAGATACAAAAGAGCAAAGTGATATAGATTCTCTTTTTAGTGGTGGTGGGACTTCGTTTTTAGAAAATGAGATAAATGGTTTAGATGATTTTGAACTCATAGCTTTTATAGTGATACGATAGTATGTCTAGTTTCAATCTACCACCATCAACCAAACTAAGACAAAAGCTAAAAACATCTTTTGAAAAAAGAGTAAAAAGTAGAAAGATATTTGAAGATATAGATGCTATCGTTTTGACACACAAACTAGCTCCAAACACTATAAACATACCACAAACAAACAATGTTGTTGAGATATTGATTTTTGAAATAACTCTTAAAACAAAAGAGATACCTAAAAAAACTATCCAAGAGATAAAAAAGCTTATACCAATACCCATACTTTTTCATTTTAGGTATGAAGATAACTTCTCTTATGGCATATCACTTGAAGAGGAAGATAAGTTTTATTTCTCTTCTTGGAATGAAAAAATTGAGTTTAATTTTAACGATACCAACCTAGAAAAGGTCTATCAAAATCTAGTTAAAAAGTTTTTAAAAAATATAGATACAATACCTAATGAAAATCTTGATTTTAAAAAGATAATTCAATTTGATAGCAAGATAAACAAACTATCAAAGGAGATAGATGTTTTGAGAAAAAAGAGAGATAAAGAGAGACAATTTAACAAAAAAGCAATACTAAACAAAGAGTTAAAAGCACTACAAAAAAAGTTAGAAGCATTAAAGGACGATATGAGATGATACAAAAACTTGACATGGCTACACCAAACTTTACAGATAACAATATCCAAAAAGTAGCAGAGCTTTTTCCAAACTGTCTAACTGAAAAAAAAGATGAAGATGGAAACCTAACACATGCCATAGACTTTGAGCTTTTAAAACAAGAGTTGTCACAAGTCATAGTAGAGGGTAATAAAGAGAGATATAGTATAAATTGGCCTGGAAAAAAAGAGGCACTTCTAAAAGCAAATGAGCCTATCAACAAAACTTTAAGACCTGATAGAGAGACAAGTGTAAATTTTGACACTACACAAAATCTCTATATCGAGGGAGACAACCTAGAAGCACTAAAACTTCTACAAAAAAGTTATCTTGGTGAGATAAAGATGATTTACATCGACCCACCTTACAATACTGGAAATGATTTTGTCTATAAAGACAACTTTACAAGAGACAAAGAACAAGAGCTACAAGAGAGTGGTCAGATAGATGAAGAGGGTGGAAGACTTGTAGCTAATCTAGATAGCAATGGTAGATATCATAGTGATTGGCTTAGTATGATGTATCCACGACTTAAACTAGCTAGAAACTTACTTAAAGATGATGGAGTTATCTTTATTAGTATTGATGATAATGAAGTAACAAATTTGAAGAAAATTTGTGATGAGATTTGGGGGGAAGGAAACTTTATAGCACAAATTATAAGAAATACAAATAGTTCTAAAAATCAAAGTCTTTTTGTTTCAGTTAGTCATGAATATTGTTTGCTCTATTCAAAGGATATGGAAACACTAAAAATAAAACATAAAAATGATAAATGGTCTGTTCCAAAGAATAATGTTGATGAATATGTAAAAAAAGTCAAACAACTTCAAAAAGAAGGGTTAACTCCTGATGAAATAACAGAAGAATTAAAAACTCTTACAAAATATCCAAGATTTATTGATTTTACAAACTATTGGTATTTTGATGATAATGGCTTATATAGAAAAGATAACCTAGGTGGTGTAAAAGATGGAAACAGTCAACCTTTATTTAATCCTATTACCAAAGACAATGACCCCGTTCCACCTGGTGGATACAGATATAATGCTGAAAAATTGAAAAACTTAACAAGTGAAAATAGAATACATTTTCATACAGATGGAAGTTTACCTACAATTAAAAGATATTTACATGAGAATATGAATCAAAGACCAAAATCTATTATGTCTGATGACCAAAGACCTGATTATACTATGATGACTGAATTTAATACACCTTTCGATAATCCAAAGCAATTATCTTTTATGAAAAGAATACTGAGTCTTGCTGATCAGGATTCAATTTTTTTAGACTTCTTTTCAGGTTCAGCAACAACAGCCCATGCAGTTATGAAACTAAATAGTGAAGACAATGGAAACCGTAAATTTATATTGGTTCAAATTCCTGAGCTTACAGATGAAAAAGGTGAAGCTTTTAAAGCAGGATATAAAAATATCTGTGAAATAGGCAAAAAGAGAATAAGAAAAGCAGGAAAAAAAATACTTGAAGAGAACAAAGACAAAGAGGGTATAGAAAATCTTGACATTGGTTTTAGGGTATTAAAAGTCGATAGTTCAAACATGAAAGATGTCTACTATACTCCTGATGAAACCTCACAAAAAAAACTACCTGGCTTGGTAGATAATGTCAAAGAAGATAGAACCTCTGAGGATTTACTTTTTCAAGTCTTGCTAGATAGTAGAGTCTCTTTATCAGATAAGATAGCAAAAGAGACTATACAAAACAAAGAGGTCTATTTTGTAGATGATAATGAACTTGTTGCTTGTTTTGATGATAGCTTGGATGAAGAGTTTATAAGAGAGTTGGCAGATAACTTAAAAGACAAAGATATACTCAAGGTCGTTTTTAAAGATAGTGGATTTGGAAGTGATTCCCTTAAAGACAATGTAGAGCAAATCTTTAAACAGCTTTGTCCAAATACAGAGATATACTCTATTTAGAGGAAAACTGATGAATATTCTGTCTATCATAAAACAAGGTGAAAACAAAAGAGTAGAACTAAAAGAGATACTTCCATCAAGTCAAAAAATAGCAAAAACCATCTTGGCTTTTTCAAATACAAGTGGAGGAAAACTTATAATAGGTATAGATGACGACTTAAATATAGTTGGAGTTGATGAAGATAAGATATTTGAGATGGAAGAAAAAGTTAGTTCTATCATCTACGATATGTGCTATCCAAATATCTTACCAGAGATTTATGTTCAAAATATAAAGGGTAAAGTTGTTTTAGTGGTTGAGATACATAGAGGTTCTCTTTTGCCATATTATCTCAAAAACAAGGGCAAACTCAAAGGTACCTTTATAAGAGTTGGCTCAACCAACAGGTTGGCTGACGAAGTTACAATAGCTGAGCTTCAAAGACAAAGACTAAATAAAACTTTTGATGAAGAGGAGAATTTTGATTTTTGTTTAGATGAGCTTGATTTAAATGTCATCTATAACGAATTTAAAAAAATCAACAAAAACTGCGACTATGAAAAACTAAAAAATCTAAAGTTGATAAAATCACTAAACAGTCAAGATTTACCTACTAATGCTCTATGTATAACTATGGGAGCTTTTGACAATACTGGGATAAAGTGTGCAAGATTTAGAGGTGCTACAAAAGAAGTTTTTATCGATAAAAAAGAGTTTGATAGCAATCTTTTTAGTAATCTACATAACACTTTACAGTTTTTACAAAACCACTTAAATCTATCAGCAAAAGTTGAGGGATTACAACTAAAAGAAGAACTTGAAATTCCCTTAGTTGCTTTAAGAGAAGCACTTTTAAATGCGATAACTCATAGAAACTATACAAGAAATAGTGATATAAAAGTAGCAATTTATGATGATATTGTGGAGATTGTATCTCCTGGTAATTTTCCAAATGGATTAAGTCTTGAAGATGTGTTTAGTGGTAGAAGTGAACTTAGAAACAAAATAGTAGCAAATCTTTTTAGAGAATTAAAATACATCGAAAGTTGGGGAAGTGGGATAGAAAAAATCAAACAACTTTGTAGCAAAAAAGATATAAAATTTGAGTTAAAAGAAGAGCCAAATTTTATAAGTATTGTTTTTTATAGACCAGATAATAAAAAAATATCGAATAGTATCGAAAAAATATCGAATAGTATCGAATTAAATAGTAATGAAAAAACCATTATCGAATTTTTACAAAAAAATAAAAAAATTTATTCTGAAGATGTAGAAAAATTGTTAGATATCAAAGAAGCAATGGCAAGAAGAATTTTACAAAGACTTGTAAAAAAAGAGATTTTACAAAAGATAGGCAAAACAAAAGGAAGTTATTATATTTTGATTGAAAACAATATGGAAACAGATATATGAATATAAAATTTAAAATACAAGAGTATCAAACAAAAGCAGTTATGTCTGTTGTAGATTGCTTCAAAGGACAACCATTTGAAGGCAAAAATACTTCATACAGAATAGACCCTGGTAAAATCAAAAAAGAAAATATCACACTATTTAGCCAAAATAATAGAGGCTTAAAAAATAGCCCTATCATGATAACCAAAACTATTCTTCTTGAAAAGATCCAAAAAGTTCAACAACTCCAAGACTTGCCTATATCTGAAAGTTTAAAAGCTACATCAGTTTCAGAGGTCAATCTTGAAGTAGAGATGGAAACTGGAACTGGTAAAACCTACGTATATATCAAAACAATGTTTGAGTTAAACAAACAATATGGATGGAATAAATTCATCATAGTAGTGCCAAGTATCGCTATAAGAGAGGGAGTATATCAATCTTTTGAGCTTACAAAAAAACACTTCCAAGAGCAGTATGATAGTCAAATCATACCTTTTATCTACAACTCAAAATCTCTTCATGAGATAGAGAATTATTCAAGTAGTAGTGATATAAATGTCATGATTATTAATATCCAAGCTTTTAATGCTAGGGGTAAAGATGCTAGAAAGATATATGAAGAGTTAGATGATTTTCAATCTCGTCGTCCTATCGATGTTATAAAAGCAAATCATCCTATCTTAATCATAGACGAACCACAAAAGATAGATGGAGATACAAAAAAAGAGAGTAAAAGTTACCAGTCTCTAAAAGAGTTTAATCCTCTCATGATACTAAGCTACTCTGCCACACATAAAAAAATCAGAAATAAAGTCCATAGATTAGATGCTTTGGATGCTTACAATAAAAAATTGGTAAAAAAGATACAAGTAAGAGGTATATCTATCAAAGGACTTAGTGGTAGTAGTGCTTATCTATACTTCCAAGATATAGTCATATCAACAGACAGACCACC
The DNA here is from genome assembly GCA_027066935.1 of Sulfurimonas sp. GTDB lineage: Bacteria > Campylobacterota > Campylobacteria > Campylobacterales > Sulfurimonadaceae > Sulfurimonas. Next base: position 8,376 of record JAMOMX010000252.1, read on the forward strand.
TATGGCAAGACTTGAAATAGAGATAAAACAAAAATCTTCCATAACAAGAAAAGTTAGAAATATAAATGTAAAAGATAATTTATACACTATCTCAAACCAACTTGAACAATATAAAGGATTTGTAGTAGCTGATATAAATCCATATACAAACACTATCACTTTTGAAAATGGCGAAACCCTTAACTGTGGTCAAGCAAGTGGTGATGTCAATGAAGCGACTCTTAGAAGATTACAGATAAAAGAGACTATCAAAGCACATCTTGAAAAAGAACAAGAGTTATTTTATAAAGATATAAAAGTATTGAGCCTATTTTTTATAGATGAGGTTAAAAAATATAGAGTATATGATGAAGAAGATACAAATGGAGAGTATGCTTCGTATTTTGAAGAAGAGTATAAAAATGCCATCAAAGAACTTGGCACTATCTTAACACCTAAGTATCTAAAATATTTACAAGATATAGATGTTAAAGATACACATAAAGGGTATTTTTCACAAGATAAACAAAAAAAGCTTATTGACTCAACTATCAAAGCAAAAGGTGAGATGAAAGGTCAATCTGACGATGTTAGTGCTTATGATTTAATCCTAAAAGATAAAAAAAGACTACTTAGTTTTGATGAACCTACAAGATTTATCTTTTCTCACTCAGCACTTCGTGAAGGTTGGGATAACCCAAATGTATTTCAAATAGCCGCCTTAAAAAATGCCAATATAAACAATGAAACTTCAAGGCGACAAGAGGTAGGGCGAGGACTTAGAATATCTGTAGATAAACATGGTAATCGTATGGATAATCTTATAAATGTTCATGATATAAATGTCCTAACTGTTATAGCAAGTGAAAGTTTTAAAGAGTATGTAACTGCTTTACAAAAAGAGACAAAAGAGGCTCTATCTACAAGACCTATCAAAGCAGATGAAGCATATTTTACTGGAAAAGCGATAACTACAGATGACGGTATAGTCTTACTTGATGAAAAACAGGCAAGAGCTATTTATAAGTACCTTATCAAGAATGATTATATCGATGATGATGATAAAATATCAGAGATATATCATAAAGCCAAAAGAGATAAAACTATCCAAGAATTACCTGAAATACTCAAACCACACACAAATGAAGTGTTAAGGTTGATTGATAGTGTGTTTAGTGAAGAGAGCTTAAATGAAATGGTTAGTAATGATAGAGATGAAAAGACAAACCCAAGAAATCAAAACTTTGACAAAAAAGAGTTTCAGGAATTATGGGCAAAAATAAATCAAAAGGCTATCTATACAGTTCACTATGATAGTGAAGAACTTATAAGCAACTCTATATCAAAACTTGACAATGAGTTAAAAGTAAAACCCCTAACATATACAATCGTTACAGGCATACAAAGAGATAAGATAAAATATGAAGAGATAGACGAAGAAGAGAGTTTTGAAGCAACTAATTACCAAAATATAACAGATAATTCGCTTATTAATAGTTCTGTCAGATATGATTTACTAGGGAAAATATCTGATAATACAAAACTTACAAGAAAAACATTGGCTACTATTTTACAGACTATCAAACCAAATGTATTTAATCAATTTAAAATCAATCCTGAGGATTTCATATCAATATCTAGCAGATTGATAAATGAGGCAAAAGCTACCATGGTTATAGAACATTTGACATACAATCCAATAGATGAAACCCATAAAATAGAAGATATATTTACCATTAATCAAGATACAAACTTTACAAAAGCTAAAAAAGTAAATCGTCATATCTACGACTATATAACAACAGATAGTAAAAACGAGGAAAAGTTTGTTGAAACACTTGATATAGATAGTGCGGTTATAGTATATTCAAAATTACCAAAAAGCTTTTTTATCCCTACACCAGTTGGAAACTATAACCCAGATTGGGCTATTGTTTTTGAAAAAAACAGAGTCAAGCATATATACTTTATCGCTGAAACAAAAGGTAGTATGTCTTCTATGGAGATAAGAAAGATTGAAGAGGTGAAGATTGATTGTGCCAAAAAGTTTTTTAAAACTATTAGCAATGAAACAGTGGTGTATGATAAGATTGATAGTTATGATGAGCTTATGAAGCTTGTTAAGCCTGTGTAACATAAAGCTCTATATTTAGGCTTTTGATTATGGTGGCCACGATTGGACTTGAACCAACGACCACTACCATGTCAAGGTAGTGCTCTACCAACTGAGCTACGCGACCATTAAAAACAGAAACGAATAGTACCACAATATACTTAAGTATTAAATATT
>JAMOMX010000253.1 GCA_027066935.1 Sulfurimonas sp.
TTTTTAATGCTTTTATATCTTCATTAAACTTTTCTCTTACTTCATCTTGTGCTTTTGTATCTATATCTTTTTTTATTCTCATATTTGTCTCAAGCTCTGATGTGTATTTTTTTAGTTGTGTGATTTGCTCTATTAGAGCTAAAGTAAACTCATGTTGAGTCTTAAGTGTTTGTGAAACCTGTGTTTGATGCATAATGTTCATAATAAAAAAAAGAATTAAAGATATTAAAAAAGGAAATAAACTCTCCCGAATAATCAATAACAAATCCGTAGTTTCTGGATGAATTATCATATGAATTACACTACTTACAGCCCCTATTGCAAGCATTAGAGGAGCATAGTTTATTTTATTTGGCTGTTTTATTATAGATATTTGTCTTAAAAACAATAGACCCATTAATGCAAATGCTAGAAGAATATCATTACCAAACACATTTTTCCTTTATTTATTTCGTTTATATAACTATATCTAAAATCTCTTTTGGTTTAGTTGCAAAAATTTTATACTCAGGATTTGGTGTAAAACCCCAAGTAGCAAATATTGCATTTATATTAGCATTTTTTGCACCCTTTATATCTTTTATATTATCTCCAACCATCCAAGCATTGTCTATATTTTTATCAAATCCATAAGAATCTAAAATAACATTTAACATCTCTGGATTTGGTTTTGATTCTCTCACCTTATCAGCACCAATAATTAGATCAAATAAGCTTGCAACCCCAAGTGAGCCTAACATTATATTTGCAAACTGTGTTGGAGCATTGGTGGCTACTGAGAGTTTAAATCCAGATTCTATAAGTTGATGAAGCATCTCTTTTATACCATCATATAGATATGGATTTTGAGTACATTGGATCTTATAGTGTTCTTCAAATAGTTCTCTATCATCTTCATAATATATTTGTGTTTCATAAAACAAATATGGTAGATTTCTAACTTCCATATTTATACATTCAACTACAAACTCTTCACTAACTGGTTCTAAACCATGGTTTGTTTCTCTAACATGATTTACTGAAATAGTTATATCTTTTTTTGAATCAATTAATGTCCCATCCATATCAAAAATAATAACTTTCATATCAAAACTTTTATCTCATTTTTTTATATATTTGCTCAAGCGTATCTACAAAAAGATCACTATCATTTGGACATCTACAAACTCTATACTCTTTAATATTCAACTCTTCAGCAATCTCTCTATACTCTATCTCAAGCTCAAAATCTGTCTCTGAATTATCTATAGTAAAAGCTAGTGGAAATATTATCACTCCCCTATTTTTTATCTCTTTTAGCTTATCGTCCAAAGATGGTTTTAACCACTCCATTGGTCCAACTTTTGATTGATACGCTAAATGGATCTCTTTAAAATCCATTTTTTCATCTTTCATCATGGTTTTAAGTATATCTACATGTTTATTTACATGTTTTTCATATACATCACCAGCCTCTATAATTTTTTTAGGAAGCCCATGAGCTGAAAATATTATCTCAAAATTTTCATATTTATCACAAGATATAGATTCTTTTATTTTTTCAAGTATAGCTTTATTATAAGTTTTGTTTTCAAAAAAATGTTTTATCTCAACTAATACTGCATTACCATCATTGTTATGATAACTCTCTTCAAAGTCTTCAAGTGATGATTTTGTAGTAGTTGATGATTGTTGTGGATACAAAGGGATTAGGTAAATTTTATCAACATTTTGTTTATTTAGTTTCTCTATAACTTCTTTAGCAAATGGTGGTGTGTATCTCATAACAAAATCAACTATTACATTTTCACCAAGCCTTGTCTGAAGCTTTTTCACTAAATTTTTTGTATGCCCTACAATTGGTGATTTACCACCAAGTTGACGATATATCTCTTGGGAGCTCTCAGTTCGATTAAAAACAATCAACCCACCAATAATTTTTCTAAGTGCTGAGCTTTTCATCGTTAAAATGTTTTTATCGCTAAACATATTTTTTAAAAACATCTCAACTTCATCAAGGTTATTTGGTCCACCCATATTGAGTAGTATTACTGCTTCTTTTTTCACTATATATCATCCTCTTTAACTCTCAAACTAACTTCATACATAATTTGTTGCAATGGTAACATTTTTTCGTAGATATCGTACAGTGTAGATATTAATTTATCTCCATTTACTATTAAATTTGGGTCTAAAATAGTATATATTGCCATCCCCTTGTAAAGACTTAAA
>JAMOMX010000254.1 GCA_027066935.1 Sulfurimonas sp.
TGTACTCTTCTAGTAGATGGGTTTCTTGGTAGATGTAAGTTTTATTTAATGGTGGGATACTTGCGGTTAGGGCTAGCGTGAAGAGCAGGAAGAGAGAGATTAGTTTTAGTGGTTGCATCTTCTCTTCTCCTTTTTTGGTTTTGTTATTTTAGCATTTTATAAGATAATATGTAGCGCGCAAGGGCTTGTTAAATCTTGAGGTTCTCTGCCTTAAAGATGCTGTCTCCAACTAAAATCTCCTTCTTTAGCAGTTCCATATTTTCATCTGTTAAGAAAACAACCATTTTTTTAAATGCCCCAATTTTTTTCATAGTATCCAAAGGTACAGAACAAGTCGGTAGTACTTGATTTACATTAATACTTTGCGAATTTTTCTCTATCCCAAACTCAACTTTTGCATTTATTGATTCTTTAACTATAAAACTTGACCAAGGAAATCCATTTTCTTCATAAAGGCTTAGCTCTTGCCCACTTAAAAATAAAAACTTTCCATCTATATCTTTAACAATATAGCAAGAACCTTCATTTTCACTCTCTTTAATCTTGATTACAGTTTTTAAATAAACAACAATTAGCCTACATCTATTATTTTCTATATCTAACTTTACCGAATCATAAAACTTTTTACCTCCAGTCCATTTGTCTTGATTATAAAAATAAAATATTATTAAAATTAAGAAAAAAACTATTCCAATTGAAGAGTTTATTCCTAAAAGCTTCATTATCTGGCTAAAAAAATATGATAAAACTAAACTGATCAAAAAGAATATAGAACCTCTGAGAATTTTGGTAGATATAGATACATAACCTTTGAGCTCTTCTAGTTCTTGTTTTGTTAATTTTCTATATCTATATTGCATTAATGAAACTCATCGTCTGCTTGAATCCCAAGCTCAGACCCTCTTTTAATAAATTTAATATTTTTGAAAGTATACTTATCATATGATGGAAAAAATGCGGTTTGTAAAAATTCTTTTGTGTTATCAAATTCTAACACCCAAGTATCATCACCAAAAGCTTTATTGGGTTTTGATTGAAATGGAACATATACTACGGTAGCTAGTTTTTCAAAAAACCACCATGACTTATAAGTAATTTTATCGCCAAGTTTCATATCAATGTCAGTACCATGATAGTAAAGTTTTTTATTTTTCATTAATTTTCTCCTCCTATAGCACCAACTATTCCCCATATGCCTAGCGCAATGCCTCCATATGAACCAATTGCAAAGCTTGCTGTTCCCAAGCCATTTCTTCCTAAACCAGCGTTAATACCTCTTGGAATTGCCATTAGGTTAAAGCCGGCATTTCCAAGCCTTTGAAGTCCTAAATTAGCATAGTAATCATTTGGATACCACTGTTTCTTACTGCCTTGTCTAAACCATCTTGCTTGAATTCCAACATGATGTTGCTCCCACTTCACTTTTGGAAAAACTTTCTTCATTGTATTTTTAAAATACGGTGACACTGGAGGATGTTTCTTGTTTGGCGTAATAAAGAATCGTTTAAATTTAGTAAATTTACTTAACTTTACACCTCTTGGTGCTGACTTTAAAGATAATCTGCCTGCTGTTCTAAAGATTGGCTGCAAGGCTTTAACCGTTAGCCGTTTCAATAAATTTTTTGCTGCTGAAACGCCAATTGTCTTAGTCCCAAGAGAGATGCCTCTTATGCTATTTAAAGTTCTTAGTATACCTAAAGAACCCATTAAACTCATCATACTCATATGTCCACTCGGATCAACATACATAAGTGGATTAGCATTAGCGTACAAGTAGTGATTTTGCGTTATAGGATTGCCAGCTACTCCGTCGTAAGTATCACGACTTGTAAATCTTGCGCTATTTGGAGAATAGTATCTAGCTCTTAAGTAATAGTTTTCACTCTCTTTATCTAGTTGCTCACCAGTAAATAAGAAGCTATTTTCTGATGTGCCTGTGTGATTGGTTAGTTCTCCGTAAGGGGTGTAATCGTAGCTATCTGTAAGAGTTTCTGAAGCATTGACAAGCCCTCTTGTGCTACCAAGAGCATCAGTTAGGAAGAACTGCGAACCGTTACTTATGAGGTCATTCCCGTAGGTGTACTCTACAGTTGTGCCACCTGTGTTCTCACTAATCACCTGTGCATAAGGAGTGTTTGTATCTATAAGATAATTTGTAGTAACTCCATCTATAGTTTTCTCAATCCTATTATCATTTGCATCATA
>JAMOMX010000255.1 GCA_027066935.1 Sulfurimonas sp.
ATGGAGCTGGATTAGAATGGTTTTCTCCTGTTGGACCAATTCAGCTTATGTTTGCACAACCTTTAAATAAACAAGATGGAGATAAAACATCATCATTTGAATTTACTATGGGACAAAGGTTTTAACCCAATCTAAAAGATGTGATGGTGCTTTTAAATTTTTTAAATCTTCCTGACTTAGGACAAAAGCACTACACCAACAATCAAAGGGCTCCTTAAATATGTAGTGCTTAGTGATTACACATCTCAATTTTTTCCTTCAATATTTTTTTTCAAAATAAGTATAAATTCTTATACCCAAAGATACAGAAAAATATGTTATTAAAGTTGTAATAATAATCTTTATTAAGAAAAAAGAGCTCATCAATATTAAAGTGGGTCCTGGAATAAATACTATTGATGGTAAAATAACACCTATTGTAATTAGACGTGTCAATACAAATAAATTTGTTTTTTTCCAATACCCTATAATTGTACCAAATGGTAATAATACTATAAGTGAACTAAAAAATAGGCTAGTGATAAGCTTTGTAATTATAGCCATTATCTGAAATTTTTCATTAATATATTTCTCTTGCATTAGCTTTCCAATATCAATAAATGATACATAAGTATCATTATAATGACACCAATACTTATTGATAATACAATTAAAGTAAGTTGAAAATTCCAAGAGAATATAAATACCTTTTTCTTAATATCAGTACCATTAATTTCCAAAAACCACTTTTGTGAAGGTCTCATAAAAAGTAGGATATAAGGAATGATAATTATGATACCATAGAGTATGGTTTCAATTAAGTTATAAGTACCAGATGTTAGCTTTGCTAACACACTAACTGATCCAATAGCAATAATTAAAATAATAGGTAAAGAGATGATGAAAAAAATATTCCTTGCTAGAACACTTCCCTTAAATATAGCAAATACAAAAATACAAAAAATTGTCATACTAAGTAATGTTCTAAAATTTAGACCATCATTACTAATTGTGTAAGTAAAACCATTAAAGTGATGTTATCAAAAGTATAGCAAGTGCATATTTTATGCTCCATGGTCTTTTATTGGCAATATGACCATTTTTTAATATGTCTGTAGAAAGTAAATTATTATGTTTAGTTTTTTTAACAATATTAACTCCTTTGGCATCTAACGTTTGATGTTTTGTTATATCTTTTCCAATTTAAATTCTTCAAATGAATTTGTGCATTATTGTTAAATTACTCTTTATATTATATATATTATGGGACAAAGGTTTTAACCCAAAAAATTTCTATTTAAATATTATTTTAAAATCTTTATCTAAAAGATGTGATGGTGCTTTTAAATTTTTTAAATCTTCTTTGCAAAGGAACATCTCTCTATTTGATTTAATCATAAGATTTCTATCTTTTATATAACACTCAAAATCAATATTTCTAGGTCTATGATTTAGTAAGTATATACTAAGGGTTAATATATAACTTAATGTATTTAAAGTGTTTAAATCAGGCAACAGCACCTTATATTTCTCAACATGAGCCATTGATGGTAATTTTCTTTTAGCATATCTTAAAAGCGTAGATATTAGAAGCATCTGTTTTTGTGTAATTCCATATTCTAATTCACTTTGAACTAAATAATAACTATGCCTATTTTGAGCGTATTGATGGATATTGCCACCTGATGGGTATAGTTTTGCACTAATAGCTAAATCATCTCTATATCTCTCATCTAAACTAAATTCATCTTTAAGTAAGTCAAAAATATTTTTTACTAATTTGTTTAAATTATTTGCATATTCTCTATCTCTTACATGCAGGTCTAAAATATTTCTAACAGAGGTGTTATAATTAACAGGAAACTTATCTTTTGAGCTACGCAACAAATCACTCAAATAAACTCCTTCTCGAACTCCTACCCCACTTGTAGCTATTATTTCAATGGATAGTTTTTTCATAACTCTTTGAAATATTAAAGCGCCAGGTTTAATAATATCGTATCTATTTTCTTTAATATATAAGTTTTTTAATTCATCATCATTAGCTTCTAAGATATTTTCTATTAAGTTTTTATAACTTTTTGCATTATATTCAAAAGCATGAAGTTTTTTAAGAGGGAAATTAATTTGTTTCATTATAGATGTAGATAATGCTCTAGAAGTACCACCAATTCCAATAAGTTTTTTTGTATGAATGTTATCTAATTCATAAAGCTTATCATCTATATATTTTTTAGCACCTTTAATATCATCTTTATCAAAAAATAGTTCCTTTAATCTAAGTGCTCCAAGGTTTAATGAGATTGTTTGTTTAATATTTTTGTTATCTATAAAAGCAAATTCTGTTGAACCACCACCTATATCAATACTTAAAGCATTCTCCTGTGGGGGCAATAGGTTTGCACAAGCTATTCCACCTAGATATGCTTCTCTTTGACCATCAATTATTTTTATTTTGAGTTTTAGTTTTGTGTATATTCTATCTAAAAACTCTTTTTTATTTGGAGCATCACGAAGTGCAGAGGTTGCTATACATAATGTTTTTCGTGCATTAAACGAAGATATTATGTTTACAAAATCATAAAGAGTATAAAATGCTCTATCCATAGCATCAACTTGGAGGTTGTTGCCATTTTGGTAAGCATTTTGGCTAAGACGAACTTTTGATTTTGATTCATAAATTATATGAAACGCAAAGCGACTAGTTTTCTCATAGATGACCATTCTGAGTGAATTAGAACCAATATCTATAATTGCTGTTCGCTTGGACAATTTATACTTCTTCTTCTTCTTTTAATATATTTTTATATTTAAATTGAAGTTCAGTTATAGACTCAACATTATCTTTATCTAAAACAATACAATCAACAGGACATACAGAGATACACGCTGGTTCATCATAAACCGTTATACATTCAACACATCTATCTGGATCAATGTAGTAAATTGGGTCACCCTCTTCAATAGCAGTTGTTGGACATTCTTCTCTACAAGCATCACATGCTATACACTCATCATTTATCAACAGAGCCATTTAAAAAACCTTATTTAATTTAATCTATTGGATTTATATCAAAAGTAAGCTTTAGTTTATCTTTTGCTGGCAATAATACATGATAATTTAGAACTAATTTGCAAAGTTGCCCTTGTTCCTACTATACCATCAGTTCTATTTTTAATTGATATTTTTGCTCCTAGTGCATCAGCTGCACTTTTTGCTAAAAATAAACCAAGCCCAACACCACTCTTATCTCCCTGTCTTTGAAACGGTGCAAAAAAATCTATGCTCTCATCAATACCGATTCCCTCATCAATAACCTCTATAAGTAATCCAAAATTATCCTGAGAACTTTTTATCAAAACAGTTGAATCTGTTGGGGTGAACTTTAAAGCATTTTGTAAAAAATTTTGTACAATTTGATTTAATAAACCTACTTGCATCATTGCCATAAATCCATTTGGTTGAAAATCTATATTTAATTTTTTTCCTTCATTTACAGCAATTAAGTAAAAATCATTAGATTTGTTTTTTAAAAAAGAGATAATATCTACCTCTACAGGTTTTTCTAACTGAATCCCCTCTTGACGCCCAAAATTTAAGATATTTGATACTACTATATTCATATCATCAATAGTTTTATTAGTTGTATTAATAGCATCTATATATTCGTTAACATCACGTTTTTTAATTAAGGTAACTTGATTTTTTAGTTTTATTACAGCTAGTGGAGTTTTTAATTCATGAGCAGTACCAATAAATAGCTCTTTTTGATATTTTATAAAATTTTGAATTCTAAGAATAAGGTGATTTATAGTTTCACCCAATGGTGCAAACTCTTCTGGAAGTTTTTCAACTTCCACAGGTCTCATTAGGTGTTCATTCATATTTGCAAGTCTATCTGATAATGTTTGAATTGGTATTATTAAGATTTTTGATAAAGTTACAGCATAGATTATAACAAGTCCAAAGCCCACTATATTTATCATAACAATATAATTAAATATTTTATTTAGTAGTTTTTTAGTAGATGTTACCTCTTTTGATATTTTTAAATAATTGTTCTCTTTTAAATCAAAGGGGTATATTAGCGTTATATAGTTACGACCATTTTTTGTATCTTCATATAAATTAATATTATCATTATTTTTTCTTAATTGTACAATTTCTACATTTAAACTTAAATATGAATCTGATGTTTCTGAAATGAGTTCATTTACAGCTTTATTTAATGAAATATTCTCTGCATAGATAAATAATTCTTTTCTTTTTTCATCATAAATTGATTCTTCAATATATAAGTATAACATTGATGAAAAAATAAAAATCAGTATTACTGAAGCGATAATAAGTTGAACTAAAAAATTTTTTCTTATACTGTTTAAAAACATGGGAGACCTATAATTTTAGATTTAAAATTATAGCGAATTAAATGTAGGGATATTGATTAGTTAAGGTATACCTTAACTAATCTCTTTTGGAAAGCAAAATCTATAACCGCGACGACGCACAGTCTCAATTGTAGTAATATTTAATGGTTTATCCATTTTTTGACGAATTTGATTAATTGCAACCTCTATTACATTTGGAGTTACTAGTTCTGGTTCTTCCCAAATAGCATCAAGAAGTTGCTCTTTAGAAACAATTTGGTCACGGTGACGAGCTAGGTGAGTAAGAACTTCAAAAGGTTTACCTTTAAGTTCAATGTCACGCTCTTTGTAGGTGATCTTTTCCTCTTCAGGGTTGATGGTTAAGTCTTCAATCTCTATGATGTTACTTCCACCAAATCTTAAACGAGCTTCTAATCGAGCTATTAAAACATCAAAATCAAAAGGTTTTCTGATATAGTCATCAGCACCAGCTCTTAGAGCCTCAATCTCGCTTTCATTATCATCACGAGCAGAAAGTACAACTACTGCAGTTTTTGGAGTGTTTGTTTTAATATTGCCAATAATATCAATTGCGTTTCCATCTGGAAGCATCCAATCCATTAAAACTAAGTCATAGTTACGGATATCTAAATAATACTCACCATCTTTTAATGTCTCAACAACATCACTTTGATAACCAAACTCTTTTAGTCCCTCAGCAAGCATTTTGTTTAATGTTACTTCGTCTTCAATAATTAATATACGCATAATATATTTTTCCTATTAGTAATAATTTTACGGAATGATATCATAATTTTAGGTTACTTTAAAGTTTTATTCAATTTGTTTTAATAATTTTTTAACTATTTTTTAAGAATTGAAGATATGCTTATCACTTACAGATACTATACAATCCGCTAAAATAGATGGTTTGGTAACCTTTAGTGCATATGAGTCAATAAGTGGAAATTTTTTGATAATTTCTGATTTTAAACTTAAAATGGCATCTTCTATAAGCTTAAATTTATTTAAAAGCATAGTTTCTTTGAGTAATTCAACAATATCTGCATAGTTTATATACTCGTTTTGGTAATTATATTGGCATGTGAAGTTTATGATTATCTCTTGTGGATTTTCTCTTTCAAAATCTAAAACTCCAATGATACATTGAAATTTTAGATCTTCTACATGTATAGTCATTATACTACTCTTTTTTCCTCACCACTAAAAATACGAATAATATTAGGGATGTGTTTGTAAAATAGAATAAAAGCGATCATAATAACTGGGGCATGTGCCATCTCTGGTTTTAATACAAAACTAGCAATCACAAGTGCTGTAAGTGCTGTAAGTGAAGAGAGAGAAGATATGCGAATAACCTTAGCACCAATAGCCCAAACAACAAGAGCAATTAGGGTTTCATACGGAAGCATAAACATCATCACTCCCATACCAGTAGCTACACCTTTACCACCCTCAAAATTCAAATAAGGTGAAAAACAATGTCCAACAACTGCAAGTACTGCAATTCCCCAAAGTGTAGCTTCACTAAGACCTATAAAATAAGCAATACTTAAAACAAAAACACCCTTAAAAGCATCTAATGCAAGTGTAGCAGCACCTAATTTTTTTGCCAAAGATGGATTTGTTTCTTTTACAACACGAAGAACATTTGTAGCACCAATGCTCTTACTACCGTTATCTTTAACATTTACACCAGCAAACTGTTTTGCAACTAAGAGACCAAAGGGGATACCACCCACTAAATAAGCTAGTATAAAAAATTGTACATTTGTATTAAATAAAAATTCCATTGTATTCCTTAAAAAAAGTGCGCTATTGTACATTAATTATAGTAATAATACCAAAACTCATGAAAAGGTAAAAATTTAAACCCCTATCTTTTCATGAGTTTTGGTATAATTTAATTAATAATTAATTAAAGAGCATATAGAAGAGTTAAAAAATTTATAATGGAGACAGATATTGTATAAAATCATAATGATGGCAATGTTACCAATTTTGCTTTTTGCAGAGACAAACAGCAGTATAGAAGAGTTTGACAATATAGAGGTTGAGGGTTCAGTATATATTCAAAATCAAGATTTTTTAAAAAATGCACCGATGCAAAAGCAGATAAGTATTCAAGAAGCTATGGATATTCCTGGAACAAATGGTGACCCGCTAAAAGCCTTAAAAAGTTTAGCGGGAATTGTAAGCACTGATAACGATGGAGCTGAGATGATAATTCATGGTTCAAAGCCAAGAGAAACAAACTTTAGTATAAATCATCTACCTTTAGGATATGTTTTTCATATGGGTGGGCTCCATTCTGTTATAGCTCCAGAGGCGACAAAGCAGATAGATGCATATCTAGGTGGATTTGATGTTAGCTACAATGGTATGGGTGCAGCTATAGATATCACCCCTCAATATCCAGTTGGTAAAAATGGTGGGCGTGTACATATTGGTATGTATGATGCTGATTTTGCACTTGATATAGCATTAACCAATGATATCTCTATGTTTGTAAGTGCTAGAAGAAGTTACTTTGATTTGATTGCAGCAAAAGTTATGGATGAATTGTATGTAGATAAGGATGATAGTAATAAATCTGTAGATTTTACACTTTTTCCACAATATTATGATGCAAATTTTATATTAAGTGCAAACCTAGATGATCATCTGCTCTCTTTGGAGATTATAACTTCAAAAGATGAGATGAAACTAGGCTCAACAATGGGTGGTAAATCTGATCCTGATGCAAATGGAAAGATAGAGAGATCTTTAGAGTTTACAACTGTTGGAGCAAGATGGATATACTATGGTTCTGATTATACATCAAATACATTGTTGTATCAGATGCAACTAAAATATAGGCTTGATTTATTTGAAGATATGTATGCAGATGTAAAAAACACTAGCAGAGGTTTACACCATTATACTAGTTTTGATTTTGACAAACATAAACCAAAGGTTGGTTTTGAAGTTATAAATATTAACTCTCCTATAAATGCTTATATTGTAGCTGTATCACAGAGTGATGATGTGCCAAAAACTATAACTGGTAGTGAAGTTATATCTTTAAAAGAAACATTTGATACAAATGTATATATATTTTATGTGCAAGACATTTATTCAATTAGTGATGATTTTAGAATAAGATATGGAGTAAGGGGAGGAAAAATTGATTATGGTGATTTTGGAAAATATTTAGATCCAAGAGGGGCTATTATTTATGATATTAGTAGCGATAGTGTAGTTGCATTTTCAGCAGGAAAATATTCTCAGATGCCAAAAGATGAGGTAGCTGTAGATGGATTTGGAAACCCTGAAATAAACACAATGGAGGTGTCAAATCACTATGCGTTTAGTTTTAAGCATGCTTTTGGAAAAAAATCGTATATAGAGGTGGAACCATACTATAAAAATTTTAAAAATCTTGCAATAGCTGATGATACAAAAAAATATCTTTCAGTTGGTGAGGGTTGGGTAAAAGGTATAGATATTACACTTAAAAAAGATATAGATAACTTAAAATTAATGGTAGCATATACATATCTTGACTCAAAAAGAGATTTGCATACAAGTGCAGATAGGATGTATGATTTTTATGGAGAGATTCCACATACTTTGCAACTTAGTTCAAGTTATAAATTTAAATCAGATTGGAAAGTATCAGCTTTGTTTAAATACTCTAGTGGAAAATTATACACCCCAATATATGGTGGTATAGAAACAACAAATGATGAGGGGACTGCATATATAGAACCAATTAGTGGTGATCCATTTAGTAAGAGGCTCTCTGATATTTATGACTTAGATATAAAAATATCAAAAACATATAAAACATCACCAAAAACATCACATGAGATATCTATTGAGCTTATGAATTTAACATCTTTATTTAGAGATAATATAGCAGGAATTAAATATGATGATTATTATAATAAAAATGGTTACTATTATCAGATGGGATTTATACCAGCTTTTCATTATACATATAGATTTTAGAAGTAAAAAATAGGTAAGGATAAAACTTTGTTAAAAAAACTTTCATTTATTTTGTGTTTGTCGCTCTTTGTTTATGCAAATGATTATGACAAATCACAAAACATAAAAACAAAATCACTAAGTAGTTCATATAACTCACAACAAGAGATAAATGCACTTGATTCAAATACAAAAGAGCTTTATGATGAGTATAAAAAGTATATCTCTATGAGTGAAACTCAAAAGAGATATAACAAACAATTAGATGATCTAATAGACTCACAAAATGATGAGATTGACATATTGCAAAGTGATATAAAAAAGATAGAGCATACTCATAAAAACATAGTACCACTTATGCAAAAGATGATAACAAATTTAGAGGAGTTTATAAAGCTAGATATACCTTTTTTAATTAAAGAGAGACAAAAAAGAGTAGAAAAACTAAAAAGAAATATAAAACGAGCAGATATAAGTGTTAGCGATAAATATAGACAAATTTTAGAAGCTTATATAGTTGAGAGTGAGTATGCAAAAAGCATTGAGAGCTATAAAAGTAGTGTTGATGGTAGAGTTGTTGAGATGCTTCGTATTGGTCGTGTTGGTCTTTATTATCAGAGCTTAGACTTTAAAAACTCTGGAGTATGGGATAAAAAGAAAAGAAAATTTGTAGAACTTGATGAGGTATATAATAAAAAGATACTAAATGCTATAAAAATATCTAAAAAACACTTGACACCAGACCTATTAATTTTACCAATGATAAAAGAGGTTAAATAATGAAAATTTTAACTATATTTATCTCACTTTTTATGTTTAATTCATTGTTTGCATCAGTAGAACTTGATTCACTAGATATCTTACTAAAAAATGTAAAAGAGGCATCTATTTCACAATCACATTCAGATAAAGCAAGATTAGCAGAGTTTTTAAAAAGTAATAAAAATAAAAAAACACTTCTAAATAATGCAATATTAGAGTATAAAAAGGAAAAGCAACAAACAAAAAGGTTAAAAAAAGAGATAGACAAAAATGAAAAAGAGCTAACAAGACTTGAAGAAAAGTTAAGACTCAGAAGTGGAAACTTAGGTGAGATGTTTGGTGTAGTTAGACAGTTTGGTGGTGATTTGCGTGCAAATATAGACAACTCATCAACCTCAACAACTCTAAAAGGTCGTGTAGAGTTTTTAGATACTATGTTAAATACAAAAGAGCTTCCAGATATTGAAAAACTTGAAAAGTTATGGTTCTTGCTTCAAGAGGAGATAATTCACTCTGGAAAAGTTTCTACTCACAACTTAGAGATAGTAAAAGGAGATGGCTCACTAAGTAATGAAAAAGTAACATCCATAGGTATATTTAATGCTTTTTATGAGGATAAATTTTTAAGATATTCAGCTGAGACAAAGGCATATATAGAACTTCCAACACAGCCAAGTAATAGACTTAGAGGTATTGTTGAAGAGTTTGGAGATAAGAGAATTAGTGAGGTAGTTATAGATCCAACAAGGGGTATGATACTCTCAATGCTTACTCAAAAACCAACCATAAAACAAAGAATAGAGCAGGGTGGTATAGTTGGTTATATAATTTTATCTCTTGGTGGTATTGGTCTTTTGATAGCTTTAGTTAGGTTTTATATATTAAATGATATATCTAAAAAGGTAAAAAGACAATTAGAAAACTTACAAGATATATCACTTGATAACCCTCTAGGACGAGTTATGAGTATTTTTGATAAACATAAAAATGCGGATATGGAGAGTTTTGAAGCAAAGGTAGAGGAGGCGATACTAAAAGAGTTACCAGATTTAAAGAGGTTTGAATCACTTTTAAAACTCATAGCTACAGTAGCACCACTTCTTGGTTTACTAGGTACAGTAACTGGTATGATAGAGACTTTTAGTGCTATCACACTCTTTGGTACTGGGGATCCAAAACTAATGGCAGGAGGGATTTCACAAGCTCTTATGACTACAGTTTTGGGACTTGTCATTGCGATTCCAATGTTGTTTTTATATACATTTATCTCTTCAAGAAGTAACAAAATAATAGCTATCTTAGATGAGCAGAGTGCGGGTTTAATTGTAAAAAAGATGGAATATGTACGAAATAATTGAATCAACTCAAATATTTATTGAAAAAGGTGGTGTGATTTTATATGCACTGCTTTTTTTGACATTT
>JAMOMX010000256.1 GCA_027066935.1 Sulfurimonas sp.
ATGACGATAATCTAGGAACAATATGGATAATTACGAATACACAGAACTCTTAAAAACTTTATCAATCAAAATGGAAAATATTACAGGTGTTATTGAGCCCAAAAAGTTACAAACTAGATTAGATGAAATAAAAGAACTTGAAAATGATCAAGATTTTTGGAATGATGCAAAAAAAGCAGCAATTATTCAAAAAGAAAAAACGCAATTAGAGAGAAAATTAAATAAATACTCTATCGCAAAAGCAACTATAGAAGATGCTAAAGAGCTATATGAGATGGCTAAAGAGGAAAATGACGAGGAGTCAATTGAAGCTTTATATGAAGAATCATCAACTCTAGATGCAAATATTCAAAAGATGGAGCTAGAAGTTTTACTAAATGGAGAGACCGATGTTAATAATGCAATTCTCTCTATTCACCCAGGTGCTGGTGGCACAGAGAGTCAAGACTGGGCTCAAATGCTCCTGAGAATGTATAAAAGATGGGCTGAAAGACGAGACTTTAGTGTAGAGGTATTAGATTATCAAGTTGGGGATGAAGCTGGTATAAAAGATGCATCTATTTTAATAAAAGGGGAAAATGCTTATGGTTACTTAAAAGTTGAAAATGGAATCCATAGACTTGTAAGAATCTCCCCTTTTGATTCAAATGCTAAACGTCATACCTCTTTTAGTTCTGTTATGGTATCACCTGAAATTGATGATGATATAGATATTGTAATAGAGGACAAAGATATTCGAGTAGACACATATAGAGCTAGTGGAGCTGGTGGACAACATGTAAATAAAACAGAATCAGCAGTTAGATTAACTCATATAGAAACAAATATAGTGGTTCAATGTCAAAATGGAAGAAGTCAACATAAAAATAAAGCTACAGCTATGAAGATGTTAAAATCTCGTTTATATGAGCTTGAACTTGAAGAGAAAAAAGCCAAAGAAGATGGAGTAGCAAAAAGTGAGATAGGTTGGGGGCATCAAATTCGCTCTTATGTAATGCAACCTTATCAACAAGTAAAAGACACTCGCTCAAATATCCCTTACTCCAATGTAACAGGGATACTTGATGGAGATATTGATGAGATGATAGAGGGAGTTTTAATAGCTATGAACAAAGAAAAAAAATAACATACTATCTAAAATGTTTAGTGAAGAATTTGGAATTTGCTTAGGTGGGTACTTAGATTCCCACTCAAGCTGAGAATGACAATAAGCCCTACCCTAAAACTTCCAACTCGTCACTATATTTTTTGTCACAGTACGGCTCAAAAGATGATTTATAAATTGCGTAATGCTCTGTACCTTTATGACCATCAAGTGCGTCATTATCTCTCCAACTCTCAACTGCCATAAATTTTCTTGGGTTCTTTTCATATACAAATATATCGTAAAAAATACAGCCGTCCTCTTTTTTACTTGGCTCAACCATAGCTGTTAAAAGCTCTTTCATCTTTGCTTCACTACCCTCTTTTGCTATAAATGTTACTCTTTTTGTAATTGCCATATTATTTCCTAATCTTTTTTTGTGTATTATACCTATATGGATATAAAACTACAAATAGAAAATATTATTGAAAAAAATGGTTCAGATTTTGAGCTTAGTAAACTTTTTAAAGCTTACATAAACGAATACAAAACTTCCCTACCAAAACTGTTTGAGTTAAATCAAGGTAAAGATTTTTTAGTGCGTCATACAAAAAAACTAGACTCCATAATCTCTTTGATGTATAACACTGTTTTGAGAAGAGTGTTTGGAAACTATCTTCCCATGAAAAACTCAATTCCCATAACCATTGTCGCACTTGGAAGTTATGGGCGTGAACAACTTTGTCTCCATAGTGATATAGATTTGCTTATAGTTTATGAAAAAAATGATGGTTATAACTCTCAAATGATAATAGAAAAACTTTTTTATTTAGCTCTTGATTCTGGACTTAAACTTGGACATAGAGTGCATGAGGTTAAAGACCTTTTTAAAGCTAGCAATGAAGATATAACTATACGAACTGCTTTAATGGAATCTCGCTTTATTATTGGCTCAAATTATACTTGGCACTCAACTGGCAGGCAACTAAGCAGGATTAGGCATTACAAGCAAAAAGAGTTTATTTTAGCTAAGATTGAAGAAGCTCAAAAAAGACGTAAAAAATACCCAACCTCTATGCAGCCAAATATCAAAGAGAGTGTTGGTGGACTTAGA
>JAMOMX010000257.1 GCA_027066935.1 Sulfurimonas sp.
AAAATTAAATACGGAATTAATAAAATAGCCAATATTAAATCAATGGCTTTTACTGAAAATAATGACAATGCATTCTCTATAAAATGATATGTGTTTTTAGATTTCAAATTGAATAATTTTTATTTTTTAGTATTTCAAATTTAAAAATAGAATCATTGTTCTTTTAGCCACATTTGAAAGACAAGAATATCCCAAAGTTGATATTGCCAATTTCTTTTACCAAATATATGCTCTCTCCATTTTTCTCTAACTATTTTTACGTTAAAATAACCTTGTTCAGTCAAATGTTTTTCATCTAATAAATCTTCTGCCCAATCTTTTAGAGGGCCTCTTAACCACTCTGCTAAGGGCACAGCAAAACCCATTTTTGGTCTTTCAATTAATTTCTGAGGAACGTATTTATACAACACCTTTCTTAATATCCACTTATCAACTCCATCTCTTAATTTTAGATTCAAAGGTAATTTTTGTGCAAATTCCACCACCCTATAATCTAGAAACGGCACTCTTGTTTCAAGAGATACAAACATTGCTGCTCTATCAACTTTTGCTAAATTATCATTTGGTAAATATGTTTTTAAATCAAGATTCATCATTTCTGAAAAGAATGAATTTGTTGACTTATTTCCCAAATCAAAAATAGTTTTAGGCAAGTTAGAATTTAGCACCCAATCTTCAGCCTCATTATTGTGAGACATAAAGCCTTTATGATAAAAATCTCTCCTGTTTTTTGAATTTAGCACTAATGACGCCTTAAGTATTTTATCTGCCTTATTTAAATTATCCCTATGTCCTCCAAAAGGGCTCAATAATATTTTCCACACTTCATAAGGTAAACTATTTATACCCACTCCTATTATACTCCTAATTGGTAATGGAATTTTAGAAATTTTATTCCATGTATTATTTGCCAAATGGTAACGATTATAACCACCAAAAAGCTCATCTCCTGCATCACCTGTTAGACAAACAGTTACTTTTTCTTTAGCTATTTTAGACACAAGGTATGTTGGGATTTGAGAGGAGTCTGAAAATGGTTCATTATAAATTTTAGGCAACAAAGGTATAACATCTAATACATCCTTTCCTGACACATATAAATCATAGTGGTGAGTACCTAAATGTTTTGCTACAGTTCTTGCATATTCAGCTTCATTGTATTTTTTTTGCTCAAATCCTATTGAAAAAGTATTAACTTTTGTATTTGATTGTGTTTGCATTAATGCCGCAATTGTTGTTGAATCTACTCCTCCAGATAAAAATGCCCCTATTGGAACATCTGATTGCATTTGCATACTTACTGCATCCAATAAAAGTGATTCTAACTTTAAAACTGACTCTTCATCTGTTAATTTAAATGACTTTAAAGCAGCTTTATTTGAAAGTGAATCTATTGAAAAATAATTCGTTTTAGTTGTTTGCTTCTTATTTAGGTTATATGTTAAATAACAACCTGATTCTAACTTATAAATATCTTTATATATTGAAAAGGGTTCAGGCACAGCACTATATCTCAAATATAAAGCGAGGGAATTCCTATCTATCTCTTTTTTAAATCTAGGGAACTGTTTTAATGATTTTAATTCTGAAGCAAAAACAAAGTTATTATTTATCCATCCATAATATAACGGTTTTTCTCCCATTCTATCTCTTGCTAAAATAATCTCTTTAGTATCATTATCCCATATTGCAAAAGCAAACATCCCTACACACTTTTTAAGTGTAGTATCAATACCCCATTGCACTATCGCATTTAATAATGTTTCTGTATCTGAATGACCTTTCCACTTAATTTTTATGTTGTTATCCAATGCTTCTCGAATAGCTAAATGGTTATATATTTCACCATTAAAAATAATAACATATCTACCCGAATTAGAGATCATAGGCTGATGACCAGCTTGGGTAAGATCTAATATTGACAAACGTGTATGGCCTAACCCAATTGAATTTTCCCTATCAATCCAAATTCCTTTATCATCAGGACCTCTATGATACAGTTGACTAACCATATTGGTTAAAGTTTTTTCAATATCAATTTTTTCTTTTGAAATAAATCCTGTTATTCCACACATAAAACTAGGTGTTTAATTGGTTTAAATACTTTTTAAAAATAGTATTGCTGTCAAAATTATTTAACAACCGTTTTCTTTCTTGTTTGAAAGACTCAAAATCTAATGTTTCTATAAATTTGATGATTGCTTTAATATCTTTATCGTTTATTTTTTCATTAAATGAAAGAGATAAATTATTGCTTTCTGAGAATATTTCCTTAATAGAATTTAAATTTGATGAATAAATTACTGGCAAGCCAGAGCTTATAGCTTCTAAAACAACATTTCCAAAAGATTCAAAAGAAGAAGCAAATAAAAAGATATTATTTTTTTTTAAGATTGAATACACATCATCTACATTTCCATAAAAAATTACATCCTTTTGTATATTTAACGCTCTAACTTGTTCAATTAGCTTTTGCTTACAATCTCCATCTCCCAGAATATGAAGTTTAGATTTTGGAAATATTTTAAGTATTCTATTAAATAAGTCTATTACTAAATCAACTCTTTTTAATTCAATTAACCTGCTTACTGTACAAAAATTTACACCCTGTGTATCATCATATAGTCTATCTTTTTCTTTGTTAAACTTAAACTCTTGCGTATTTATAGGGTTATGTATAACTTCTATTTTTGAGGAATGTACTTTAAAATAAGTTTGTAACTCTACTTTAACTACTTGTGATATTGCAATAATTTTATGTACCCTAATAAATAGTATTTTTAACAATATCTTCATCAAAAAATATTTAATTCCTCGGTAAGATTTACTAAACAAAGACCTTTCTGAAACAACAACAACTCTTTTGGAAAACACTGAAGATAAACCATTCACAATATTTGCTCTATGAAGAAAACTTATGGCTTTAAAATTAGTTCCAAAATACAATCTAATATAAATAGCTTGAACTATTACAACAAGAGGAAACAAAACTTTAATATATTTTGATAGTGGAAGTTTAATCACTTTTGAGGTAGCGGGTAACTTATAACGAATAATATTGTTGTCTGTAAGCAAAAAAACAACGCTAAAACCTTGTTTTTCTAAAAAAAAACTAAACTCTGAAGCAATTCTTTCTGCTCCTCCTTTATCCAAAGAGTTTATTATTATAAAAAATTTATTTCTATCCACTATATTTTAATTTTTTAAACTTTTGTACCTAACATAAAGGTATAGCACAATACCAAAGGGTATTGCTAATAAAGTTAATATGGGATAATTATTATTTTTAAATATATTTATTATTTTTAATTGAATACTGTGTGAAATATAGTGTATTATACTTTTAAATTTAACTTTTAAATATTTACTGTATTTAATGGTTATTTTTCTAGAATAAAGAAATCCTCTTGGACTCAATCTATATTGCTTAAAAATATTTCGAGTTGAACCATCTTCCATGTACTCCACAATACATACAATTTCATTTAAGCACAATAACTCATAGCTTTTATCTACTTGTAAATATAGTGCACCTAAGGGAACCAAATTTTCTTTGCTAAAAACTGGGTATTTTGGATACTTTTTAACAACAGCTGTTCTATATACCAATTTTTTATCACCTGGTATTTTATGCTTGTAGTATAAATCTTCTAATGTAGAACTCTGCAAACTTTTAGGGAATTTTTTTCCCAGTATTTTACCATTCTTTGTTGCATCTAAGGCAACTATACCTGCATATTTATCATTCTTGTACTTCTCCCAATGGTTTAATATTTTTTCAATGGCATTATTTGTCAAATAATCATCTGAATCTATACAGACATTTAATTCTGTAGTAATAAGATCATAGGCAACATTATACCCTGTATGCATTCCTCCATTTTCTTTATATATATATTTAATTTTAATTTTATTTTCATCAATCCAATCTTGTACCAAATCTTTTGTAGTATCTGTAGAGCCATCATCAATTATTAACCACTCAAAATTAGTTGAAGTTTGCCTTAACAAACTTTCATATAACTGATGCAAACAATACCCTCTATTGTATGTGGGCGTAAATACTGTTATTTTTTTAGTTTTATTCATTATTTCCCAATCAAAAACATTATATAAGTAAAACTGAAATAAATTAATACGGTATATGCCAATACTCTTTGTTGCTTTTTAAAGAACTGTTGTTTAAAAAAAGGGTAAAAAATTATCAATGCCATTAAAAACCATGATAAATAAGCAAAACGATTTGAAAAACTTGCTCTAATCACTAAAACCCAAAAGGCATTTGAAGTTATATATATATTAAATAATTGTTGATAAACTTTATCTTTAAAATTTTTCTTAAAAATAAAATAATAACCTGCATAAACTGCAGTAGCACTATACAACAAAAAATCCCAACGAAATCCTAAAGATGAGAATTGATCAAGATACCTGTCATCTGTTAAATAGGCTAATCTGTCACCCCCAAAACCAATAGATACAAATAAATTTTCCCAAAAACTACCTAAGGTTAATGATAAAGGTATGGCTATTAACCATCCTAGTAAATAGAATTTTGTGTTTTTATAAAAATATGAAAGTACATACGCTGCTATTGGTATTATAACACTGCCATGCATAAAGTATGCCAATATAAATATTGCATATCTTATGTATTTCTTTTGTGAAAATGAAAGGCCATAAATTATAAATGACGTAGCTATTCCATTTCGAATACCATTAGTGCCATAGGGCCAAAAAGAAAAAGAAGCGATTAACATTAAAAAAATAAAATAACGATCGACTCCAAACCATTTTTTAGCAGCCATATACAATGGAAGTATATACAGAATAGCACATACTAAAAAAAACTGTTTTGCAGACATTATACCACTTGAAAACTTCATAAAAATACGCCAAACGTAATCTTTATAATTTGTTATTTCTCCTCCAGAAGCATAATATTTAAAGTACTTGTTATAAATACCCATATCTCCAAAAACAAAACTAATGGGTCTTAACCCCATATAAAGCACCACAAAAAGTAATAAAAATAATGATGCATATTCTTTTTTATTATTGTTGTAAATAACATAGCCCTTAACTTGTAAGTTTAAAAAAGCTGTCAATATTATAAACAAAATTATGTTGTAAAATAAGGGAGTATAATATGGTAGTGGTATGATGGAATTGAAAATCATCAATCAATACTTTTAAAAAGTTGAATCCACTGTTGCATTACAATATTTTCATCAAAACGTTTTACATTCTTTTTTGCATTTATTTCCATCATTTTTCTTAGCTCAATATTTTTAATCAGTTTTGCTAACTCACTTGCAAAAGTATCTATATTATTATGGTTAACTAAAATACCATCTTTTTTATCAGTTATAATATTTTTAGGCCCAAACGGGCAATTGTATGAAATTATGGGCAGCCCACAAGATAATGACTCTAACAACACCATGGGGAAACATTCTGTTTTAGAAGTCATTGCATAGATTGATGCCTCTTTCATTTTTACATTTAAATGTGATGTAGCTCCCATTAATTTAATATTTGGAACTTTTAATTCTTTAATAAATTGTTGTAATTCACTTGAAAGTACCTTATCTCCCTCTCCATAAATATGAACCTCCCAATGGGGGAATTTATTAGCAATTAAACTCCATGCTTTAATTAAATGGTCAAATTGTTTTACAAGAGCAATTCTCCCAGCTGCAATAATAACATTATTTCTAACCAACTTGTTTGTGTTTATAGCAACTTTAATTGAATTAGAAATTACAACACAATTTTTGGCTGCATAATATTTTTTTTCATCCTTATTTAAAACTACTATATGTGTATACCTTTTTTCAATTAATCTATTCAGTTTAAAAAATAAACGACTTAGAAAACTTCTTGAAGGCAACTCTTTACTATAATAATATCTTGATGAGTGGTATTCTTTGATGGTTTTTATTCCTTTACTTATAAAAGGTATAAAATAAAAATCAAAGGCAAAATTGCAAACAATTAACACATCTGGTTTAATCTCTTTTAATTTGTTTCTAATTTTTATTAGATGCGATGGTACTTTTTTAAAATTAACAGGGTGAAAATAACTTTTAGTTCTACTATAATTTACACCCAAATCATAATGGGTTACTCTCTTTGAAATTGGATAACAATACGGTTGTCCTTTTTGCTCTGTTGTGATTAAATACACTTTAAATTCAGGAAAGTTTGAGAAATAATTTAACTTTTGAGCCAATACTTTCTCAATACCACCATGCAAATAAACCTGATCTGTATAGTAAACTATTTTCATAAATCTTTAACCAAACTTTTAAACAATTCATCCCATAACGGAATAATTTTCTCAGGAGCATACCGCTTTGCATTTAAAATAGCATTATTCTCCATTATGCTTCTTTTATCTTTATTTTCTATCAATTTTATAATTGTACTTGCAAACCCACTAATATCTCCATTAGGTATTAAAAATCCATCCTTACCTTCTTTTATTATATCGGCTGGTCCATGAGGACAATCAAATGAAATACAAGGTAAACCATAAGCCATTGCCTCAATTAATACCATTCCAAATCCTTCAGATCTTGATGGCATTACGTATATAGAAGCTTCTTTATATTGATCTTCAATATTCTGAACTGGTTTATGCAATAATATAGTTTTGTTTAAACCCAATAAGTCAATCTCATGTTGTAAATTTAGCTTTTTAGTTGTTTTTCCAAATATTTTAAGTTTCCAATCAGGGTGTTTTTTATGTACTATATCCCAAATTTTTATAAGCCTATCATACCCTTTATTGTAACTTTGACTACCCACTGCCAAAACAACTTTTTTATTGTATTTATTCCAATCATTAAAAATGTTAAATGGCGAAGGATTGGGTATAACTGTACATTCTACATTAGGCCAATCTTTTTTATTTCCATTAGTAAGCACAACAAAAGCATCAAACTTTTTTGCTCCAAAAACCATTAATTTATGTTCAAAATAAAATTGTGCCTTTTTTATAAATGAAGTTTTATAATCTCTAGAAAAATTCAAATTAACAGAAGCATGCCTTTCGTAAATAATGGGTATCTTATTTCTGAAAATTAATGGAAATAACACTCCTTTTAACCCGTCATCACATACAGAAATTACGTTGGGCTTTATTTTTTTAATTATTTTTTTTATCCCTTTCTTATATTGAAAAAAATAGTTGATAAAATTTCCTCTTACTTTTATATCATGAAATTTTATGTTTGAACTAAACTTATAAAATGGACTTTGATGACTCTTATTTAACGTAAGAATGTGTACTTCGTAATTAAAATTATCCGTTAAATAGCTTGCTTTAATACTCAACACACGTTCTAAACCTCCAGAGCCATTAATACTATTTGTAATATAAAGTATGGTATACACCATTTTTATTTCTTTAATCTTATTATTTCTTCTAAGGGAATACGATTCGATATTGCTACTTCAAATACCTCTTTATATTTCCCAATACCAATCATCATAATTAATCTCTCATCTTTAGGTATCTTTCCTATAATTTTTATCTTTTTTTCATCTACATATGGTAAACAGGTATTTAAACAACAAGAAGCTATACTCTGAGAGTGTAATGCCAGTACCAAACTCATTGCAAACATTCCTCCATCAACAAATACTTGATTACTTTCTAATTTAGTGAAATACTTTGTACTTGTAGTTACAATCAATAATTTATTAATACTCTCAGTAAAACCATTATTCCCATTTTGGATTTTTAGTAGTTTATCAATCATAACTCTATTATCAAAATAGTGTACTCTCCAACTTTGTCTATTACAAACTGAAGGTGTATATTTCGCAATTTCAATTGCTTTATAAACCTCTTCTTCAAGAATATTATTCTCAGATGAAAAATTACGAACACTTGAGCGAGTTTGCATAAAAGATTTGAAATCTATATTAACTGCCTTTTTTATTTCTGTTACAGTTACTATTTTAACTCCTCCATGTCTATCAAATTTTTTACTATCAATAAAATCAACAAGCATTTTATAAAATTCTATATTTAATTTCCTTAATTCGCTATTTCTTTCCAAATATTGATTTAATACCTCTTGAATATTTCTAACAATTCTATCTTCTCCATATTTACTCCTATAAAATATAGCTTTTTCTATTAAAACTTTTATTTTAGGTATTCCGAAATTTTTTCTAGGTATTGGCAATGCTAGTCCTTTCTCTACTATATGATATTGTTTTGTTAAAAAAGCTTGGTAAGCACTTTTATTTTTTAGAGAAGAGGTTGTAAAATAATTTGACAAAAAAATATTTAAGTCGTATAATTTATTAAATATCTCTCCTAAACTACTTTGCCAAAAAAATAAGGAATATAATTTTGCTTTTATTTTTTTTATCATAACCTTTTAGTTTAAAGCTTTCTTTAAAAAAAATTTAGACTCTTTAATTTTGTTCTTTAATATCTCATTCACTTTTCCATAATCAACTTTTATCTTATCAAAGGTTTTAAATTCTCCTTCCTCGAGGTATAAATTAGACAACTCCACCAAGTTCATAATATCTCTCATTCTTGTATTAATTTCCTCATTTCTGTCAACTACAAGAAATAACTTATTAAAAATTAAAGAAAATGCCACAGCATGAAAAGAATTACTAATCACATAAGTTGCTCCATAAATTAAGGACAAAAAAGTTTCAGGGCCTTTTCTATAAAAATTTTTATCGGCATACTTAATATTCTGATTTACTGTGAAAATTTTCAAACCAAATTGTCTTGCCGCATGTTTAGCTATCTCTTGAATTTGTTTATTTGAATCAAAATCGTATACAAAAATATATTTTTCAGTTATTTGTGTTACAAAATTATCTTTCCAATATTTTTCCTGTAAAAGAAATACTGGGTCTAGTACTTGTTTTGTGTTTTTTAATCCTAAATTATTTAAAATTTTCACTCCTGAGTTTTCTCTAACTGAAACAAAATTAATCCGACTTACTTTTTCCTTTACAAATTTTTTTAAACTATTCTCTATTTCATCTATAGCAAAACTAGCTGCATAGGATATTTTTAATTTATTTTCAGGAACAAAATCTAGATAAAAAGCGGGATCTTTCCCATTTTGGAAATAGGAATTCCAAATTTGGTCACTCCCACAAATATAAGCATCAGCTATAGGTAAATTTTTTTTTAACTCTTCATTTGTTTTATAATTATAATTTGTTGAAGGAATGAATTTCTTTTCAAAAATATCAAATGCTTTTTTTCTTTGTAATAAGATTAACCGATATGGTAACTTAGCCAGTAAGTATAATGATTTAATAAAAATATTTTTATTGTATTTTGGGTTAGATATAGTCAAAAAATTAAAATGATTACTTAAATAATTAGGTGTAAAGTCTATAGTTTTCGCCTCGTAACCACCATTATTTAAATACCTTAGCAACGCATATTCTTGTAAAGTCGCACCGTAATTGTAGACTTTATGACAGGTTATAGTTTTAATTTTCATCGGAATTTATCTATTAATATTTTTTTTTCGTACTTATTCAGTAAAAACTGATATATTAGACTTATATAACTCACAGAGTAAATAAGAATAAATATTATTAGTTTTAACCAAGTTTCAATTATATAAATGGTTTTAACAAACATAAATACTACAATTAAAGCTATTGTTATTACCCCTAATTTAAATAATGTCATTTTAAAAAAATAATATATTTTGAAATCAAAGATTCTTTTATAATAGAAATTCATTATTATATTATTTAATAAAATAGCAAACCCTAACGGTATTATTACACCTATAACTCCATTTTGTTTAGAAAAATAAAAACCAAATAGAATTGCAAGTCCAACTGTAATAACACTTAAAATAGATTTAAATCTATTCTTTTTCTTTGCTTCCAAAATGGAAATACCAAATCCTTGAATTAAAGGTAAAGTTAAAACAAACATCATGACTAAACCTATTAACCAAGATTGAGAATATTTTTCACCAACCCAGAAAGAAATAAATTCTTGACCAAAAAGAAAAAACCCACTTATTATTAAGGTAAGTACATATGAATTAATTCTTCCAAATTTTATCATTGTTTCCGTTAATTCAAGTCCATCAATTCCATCTACTACCATTCGTGTTGCTTTTGGCAAAAGCAATCTATTAATCGCCCCTCCAAATGCTGCATAATACCCACCAATTAACACTCCTACACCATAAATTGCAACAACTACTGTATCTGTATTCACACCTAAAATAATTTGGCCAGTATTCCATTGAAATTGATGAACAAGTGTATAAATAAAAATCCAAACAGAATAAGAAAATATCTCTTTTACCAAAGGAGTTTCAAAATAGTGTAATTTAAACACAACTTTTAATTTTTTTAATACATAAAACCCATTAAACACAATTACCAATATATTCATTACAGTGTCTAAAATAACAAGCCCAATAGCATCGCCACCAAGTAACAACAACCCAACTACCATTAAAGAAC
>JAMOMX010000258.1 GCA_027066935.1 Sulfurimonas sp.
TAAAAAGAATGTTTAAAATAAAAAATAATGAGCTTGTTTTAGTTGGTTATTTACATCTAGTTGGAGATGATGGTTTACTACAACAGTTAAAAAGTGATGGCTATAAAATAGAGATGTTAGACTAAAGATGGAGAAAAAGAAAATCAATTAGAAATTTAAAATGGTATAATTCTATATAAATGCATCTATAATTAGGAAATACACTTATGATTAAAGCAAAAACATTAGAAGACATATATAATAGTTTTGAGGGTAATAAACCATTAAATGAAGATGAATATGATTTTTTTGTAAATATATATGATAAAAAACTTAAAAGATTTATTGGAAATATTAAGCGAAACACTAACAAGCAAAATGTTTTTTTTATCGCTGGTCAAAGAGGTAATGGTAAAAGTACAATACTAAATAATCTTAAACATGAAAATGCTGAGTTTGAAGAAAGTTATGAAATAAGACATATTCAAGCTATGGAGGTTTTTAAATATGATGATATAGATATTGTAGATATTCTTTTAGGAATTGGTTTTAACTTAATTGATAATAATGACTTAGGTAAAAAAGAAAAAAAAGAGCTAGAAAATGAGTTTAAATTAAAACTTAAAGAAGTAGAAGAAATTAATAGTGGAGAACTTATAAAAATTGAGAATTCATCAACTGATGATTCTTCTGAAGTTTCTGCGAAAGCAGAACTTACTGTAAAAGCTGGATTTCTATCACTGTTTAGTGCAAATGCTTCACTTAGTTCAACATATAAAGCTGATGAAAATATCCGAAAAGAAGCAAAGAGAATTTATAAGTTTAAAAATAGAGATTTATTAAGTATGATTAATTCTTTAATTAAAAAATATCAACTTTTGCAAAATAGTTCTAAAGAAATTTTACTTATACTTGATGGATTAGAAAAATTAAATAATATTGATGAAATTTTCACTAAAGATGTAGATATACTAAGAGATATAGAGTGTTTTAAAATTATAACTATGCCTGTATATCTAAAAGGTATTGTCGATATTTACAATGTAAAAGCAATTGATTTTACTATGGAAATTGATGATAATGGAAATATAAAAGACATAAAACTTTTAAAAGATGTTATAACAAGTAGAATTGAGAACAGAGATCTTATCACTGATGATGCTATAGATTTAGCAATCAAAATGAGTGGTGGAAATCTAAGACAACTTTTAGAAATTATTCAAAAAGCTTCTACAGAGGCAATTGATATATTTGAGAGTAAGATTATTGACATAAATGAAGTAGACAGTGCAATAAAACTATTACAAGGCGAGATAGACTATAAGGTTCAGATTTACTCTACATTTTTACAAAAAATAGAAAGTTCTCATATAGTTTCAAAAGAAGATAGAGAAGATTTAATAGACACGCTACGCTCTGGTTTAGTATTTGCCTACTTAAATGGTAAAGCCTACTATGATATTAATCCAATTATTAAAGATAATTTAAATAGACTAAAATGAAATCTCTTATACCAGCAGATAGGATAGCACTAAAAAGGCTTGAAGCGAGTATTAAAAGAGTTTCAAGCGCAACAGGTATATTATTTGTTGGTGTAGACACTAAAGCATTAGCAGATGAGTTTCAAGAGTATTTAATATCTAAACATGCTGTTAAACTTTTTGATTTTGATAAAGAAATATTGAGTAAGCTAGCTTATGATGTCAACTATAATAAAAATGATTTTTTTCTAGCAAACATATATGAAAACATTAATCAAAAAGAGATAATTAATCACCTTCAGTTTCAGCGAGATTTCATTCCAGAAAAGAATATTAAAATAATTGTTATTTTGTCAAATAAAAGTCTAGAATATTTAAAAACAGAAGCCGGAGATTTGTATTCAACCGTTAAATTTTCTCATTCATTTACTGACCACTCTTTTAAGCACTCACTTGAAGTAAAAAATGAAAGACTAAAAAAAGCTATAGATGAGTATGAAAAATATCTATTTTCGGATGTAAAGCATGAAAACATTCTTTACGATTTAACTTCTAAAATTGCTGTAGAAGCACATAAAATAAGTGATTATACTTTAGCATTAAAATATTTTAATTTATCTTTAAAATACACTAATGATAAAAAAAATATATCAGATATATATGGAAATATTGGTATCACATATGATAGCCTTAGTGATTATCAAACTGCTTTAAAATATCATCGAAAAGCTTTAAAAATAAGAATAAAAATTAAAGATAAGTCTGGAGAAGTAAATTCACTGATAAGCATTGGTAACGTATATTATAGACTTGATAATTTAAAAGTAGCACTAAAATATCAAAATGATGCTTTAAAAATTTCAAGAAAGATCGCTGACAAAGAAGGCATCACTAGTTCCCTTGTTACTATTGGAGGTATATACGCCCATAAAGGAGAACTAAATACTGCCCTTAAATACCAAAATGATGCATTAGTTATTCAAAAAGAGATTGGAGACAAAGATGGCATTGCTAAATCCTTAGGAAATATAGGAGTAATATATGGAGAACTTAGTAAATTTGAACTTGCTCTAAAATATCTAAATGATTCTTTAAATATTGAAAAAGAACTTAGTAATAGAAAAAATATAGCAATCTCACTAGGAAATATTGGTAGAATCTATCAATCATTAGGAGAGTTTAAAACTGCTCTCAAATATTACAATAAATCTTTAACTATTCAAAAAGAGATTTATCGTAAAAGTGGTATTGCAAATTCATTAGGAAATATTGGCGGTATCTATCAGGAATTAGGTGAATTAAAGACAGCTCTTAAATATCACAATGACTCTTTAAAAATTAAAAAAGAAATCGGTGACAGAAGTGGTATTGCTAATTCACTCGAAAATATTGGTATTGTTTATCAAGAGTTAAGTGAATTTGAAACTGCTCTTAAATATCACAATGATTCCTTAAAAATTAAAAAACATATTGGTGAAAAAAGTGGTATAGCTTATTCATTAGAAAATATTGGTATCGTTTATCAAGAGTTAAGTGAATTTGAAACTGCTCTTAAATATCACAATGATTCCTTGAAAATTAAAAAAGAGATTGGAAACCAGAATAGCATAGCATCTTCACTGAAAAATATTGGTATTGTTTATCAAGGATTAGGTGAGTACAAAAAAGCTCTTGATGAGTCTCATAAAGCTTTAAAAATAGCAAAAGACAATAAGTATATACTAACTGAAGCTGAAATTCTAAAAAGTATTGCGGAAATTTATAAAAAACAAAATAATAACCAAAAAGCAAGAACAAACTATATTCTAAGCAAGCATCTCTACGAAGCTATGAGCCTAGAAAAAAAAGTAGAAGAGATTAATAAAGAGATAGACAATCTGGAAATATAATGACTACAACAGAAATACAGACACATTTACAAAAAAATTCTAACGATTTAACCAACGAATTCAAAAGACTTTTTCACGGTCGTGGTGGGCTTTATGAAGGGTGGAAACATCTAACTATTGACTCTATTGATGATATTTTAAGTGTTGCTCTTTATTTTGAAGAAGAGAACGAAGCCGAGCTTTTAGATATATTAAAAGAGTTCATAACTTCCACTAGACATAAAACCATAGTTTTGCAAAGAAGATATATAAAAGGTGTTCCAAGTAAGGTTATAGTTGGAGAACTTCCTGAGGAACTCTTCGCAATTGAAAACGGGATGAAATTTAAACTAAATCTACTCTCAAACAAAAATTCTGGATATTTTCCCGATATGAAAAATGGTAGAGAGTTTGTAAGGGCTAACTCAAAAGATAAAAGTGTGTTAAACCTTTTTTCATATACATGTGCATTTAGTGTAGCTTGTGTCCTAGGTGGTGCTACTAAAGTTAGTAACATAGATATGAGTAAAGGCGCTCTAAGTACAGGGCGTATAAATCATCATATTAATGACCTAGATACTAGGGGAGTTAGTTTTCATCCATATAATATCTTAAAATCATTTTCACGCATAAAGAAAAAAGGTCCTTACGATTTAATCATCATCGATCCTCCTACTTTTCAAAAAGGGAGTTTTGAAGCTACTAAGGATTATCGTAAACTTATTATGAAACTTCCACAAATCGCTTCAAAAGAATGTACGCTTTTAGCATGTTTAAATTCGCCTGATTTAGATGAGAGTTTTATAAAAAATCTTATTACTGAACTAGCACCAAGTTTTAAATATTCTCATAAATTGGAGAATTTAAAAGAGTTTGCTAGCAAGGATGAGAGTAGAAGTTTAAAAAATTTAGTGTTTATTCGCAAGTAGGGTTTTGGTATGAGTATTTTTCCCAATCTGCATTATCATAAATGAAACCATAGTCCCTATAACTAACTGCCATGAAAAACCAATATCTAAACCAAAGATATACCCTTGCATACTAAGTACACTAAAAAAACCACCAGCAAGTGCGTATGGAATGAGTTTTGAGTTACCTCTTGAGGTAAAAATAGCAGATGCAAAAACACCAAGTAATCCACTATATGCGTAAGCCATTACCCCAAGTGCAAAACTTATAAGTGGGACATCACTCATGCTGTGAACTATATAACTAAGCACCGCCATAATAGATAAAGCCACGGCAAAAACTAGCACCATAATTTTTGCTATCTTTACAAAATGTAACTCACTTGTAGTTGGTTGTTTTTTTAATCTATAAGGCTTATAGATATCCTCTATTGCTACTGAACTCATTGCACCTAAAACAGAGTTTGTACTTGAGAGTGCTGCTGCAATTGCCCCTATAGTTACAAAACCTTTTAAACCCTCTGGCATCTCATTTAAAATAAAATACATAAAGATAGTTACACTCTCACCAGCAAATTTTTGAGCAACTTGATGTTCTTGATAATACAAATAAAGTAAAAGTCCTATTGATAAAAAAAGAAGTGATACTGGTATGCTTATAAGTGTCGCTGAATACAAAGAGAGTTTAGCTTCTTTTTGTGTTTTGCATGAAAGCACCCTTTGTGTTAGGTCTTGATCAAGTCCAAACGCTGCTATGTTTAAAAGCAGGTAACCAGTTAAAAGTCCATAAATATTAAATTTTCCCTCATTGCTAAAACTAAGATCAAAATCTATAAATTTTAGTTTTTCAGCCTCATTTAAACTACTTATCATTGTTGAGAACTCCATATTTAGAGCTGCATATAGATAAAATAAAACTGCAACTCCAGCTCCAATATATACAAATGCTTGTAAAATGTCGCTAAATATTACAGACTTTACACCACCAAAATATGTAAATATTAAAGCTCCAAAAATAAGAATCAAAACAGATATAATCATATGAATCAAAGATATATCATAAAAAATTATCATACTCAAAGCTAGTGCAGCGATATATAGTCTAGCACCACTTGCAAACACTCTACCAACTAAAAACATCACCCCTACACTTTTTGAAGCACTCTCATCATATCTATGTTTTAAAAGTTCATATACACTTAGTGCTTTAATAGCATAAAATTTTGGTATTAATACATTTGCCACTATATATATAGCCAAAAGGGAAGTAACAGAAAAACCTATAAGTGTTAAGTCAAACTTATATGAAAACTCAGGTGCACCTAAAAATGTAGCGGCTGATTGTGCTGTAGCTAAGAGTGAGATAGCTACTGCAAAAGTTGGCATAGAGTTTGAAGCTACAAAAAACTCCCTTGAAGTGAGCATATTTTTATTTGCTAAAAATACTGATGCAGATATTAGCACTACAAAGTACAAACCAAATATCAACCAATCATAAAATCCAAACCCAACTTCCATCAAATCTCACCAAAAAGTTTATAAATTCGCTTATTTGCTTCTTCTATCCGCCTTAGTGGAATTTCACCATTTTTTACAAGCTCAAAAGTGGAGTTGATAATATCTAGTACATCATCACTTA
Source organism: Sulfurimonas sp. (assembly GCA_027066935.1). GTDB lineage: Bacteria > Campylobacterota > Campylobacteria > Campylobacterales > Sulfurimonadaceae > Sulfurimonas. The sequence continues at coordinate 5,876 of JAMOMX010000258.1, forward strand.
AGAGTTGATTACAATACATAATCATATCTACCCCAGAATTTATACTAAGTTTTATAGCTTGTGTTTTTGTATAGTGTGATTCTATCGCTTTCATTTGCAAGTCATCACTAAGAATTACACCATCATAACCAATCTCTTCACGCAAGAGTAAAGTATTTGTTTTATATGAAAGAGTTGCGGGATACTTATCATCAATATTTTTGTTAAATACATGAGCTGTCATTATCATTTTTGTTTTTGAGAGTAATTTTTTATAAGGTTGTAGTTCTAGTTTACTCCAAGTGTCACTAACATCAACAAAACCTTCATGTGAATCTCCAAGTGCAGAGCCATGTCCTGGAAAATGTTTCAAACAACTTATAACTTTATGCTTTTGAAGTTCATCCATAAAAATTTCTGCATATTGCGTAACTTCATCTACCTCATCACCATATGAGCGATCCATTTTATAGATAACTTCACTATCTTTGTTTAATGCTAAATCAACTAAGGGAGCAAAGTTACAGTTTATTCCTAACTCTTGTAGCTCTTTTGAAAGTAGTGAATAACTTTGTTTTGCTTTTTGCTTACCTAAAGTTACTAAATATTTTGCAGAAATAGTTGGAGTAAAACCATCTTTTACTTTAAGTCTAGCAATTTCCCCACCCTCTTGATCTATAGAGATAAGTAGCTTATTTTTAGATATAGCTTGTAGTTGAGAAGTTAATTTTTTTAGCTGTAAAGGGTTTTTAATGTTTTTGGCTTTATCTCTATCGTGGTAAAACTTGTCAAAAAGGATTATTCCACCTAAATTATATTTACTAATATATTTATAAATTTTATCATTTTCATCAACATGGAGAGAATCAAACCCAAAGATAAGCATCTTGCCTATCATCTGTTTTAATTTTAATTCTGATATATCATTAGCTATCATTATAAACTAATTACTTCACCAAAAATCTCTTGAGAATCATAAAGGGAGTTTGCATTTTTTATAATACTCTTAGTATCGGGATTAAAAAGCACATAATCAACTTTTTTATCAATAATTTTTGCAGGGGTTAAAGAGGTCAATTCAATTAATTTTTCCATATTTATTAAACCAGATTTTACTAACTTTGTATAATAAAGCGGTAGTGCATTAGCTAAAGACTCACACCCATAAGCTGCATCAAAAAATGCCACCTCTTTATTTAATGGAGATGATGGTTGATGAAGTGTTGTAAGGATATCTATTTGATCATTTTTAAGCGCATTTTGAAGCTCGAACATATCATTTTTAGATGCCAATGGTGGATCTAATTTTGCAGTGGTGTTAAAATTCATACATGCTTCATCTGAGTTTACAAGATGATGAAGTGAAACTTCACAGCTAACTTCTACACCCTCTTTTTTTGCTTGAGTTATAAGTGAAATTGAGCGAGGTGAAGCTATAGATTTAAAAAGAATTTTTATTTTAAAATGTCTGGCAATCTCTATCATACGAGATACATGTAAAACTTCACTCAAATCAGGAATTCCAGCAAGTCCAAAACTAGAGCTTACATCCCCCTCAAGCATAACCCCACTTTTTATAAGTGAATTATCTTCGGCTTTACAAAAAAGAGTGTTTTTATACATCTGAACATACTCAGCAATTTTTATACATACATTATTTTTAGCAATGGTGCTCATATATGGACTTATAGCACCTTTTTTTAACATAATTGCAATATTGCTCATACTGCCATCATCTTTAAGGGTATTGAGCATCAAATCAATTTTGGCACCACCAAGATTGTGAATATTGTTTTGAGCAAATTCTAAAATACTTTCACTATCAATTGGAGGGTTTGAGTCTGCATTTAAGACAATATGACCTACGCCACCCTTTTTTGCTTCATCTGAGATACTTTTAATATTTTTAGAGTTTAGTACACCATCATGAAGCCTAACATTTAAATCAACGATTAGGGGAATTAGAAAAGCCCCTTTTGCGTCAATTACCTTGTCCGTCCTATCTTCAATACTAAAATTACCCTCTCTTTGCCCATCTTTATCACAAATAATTGCATTTTTAATTACCACAATATTTCCTCTAAAATATAATATAACTTTAATAGTATTTTAGTTTAATTTCCCAAAAAGTTTAGTTAAACTTATATTATTTTAAATCAAGACAATAGATTATTACATTTATTTAGTATATAATTATATATTATTTAAAGGATTTTTATAATGAAAAAAATTGTTTTATTGCTTTTATTTATAACTACATTGGTGAGTGCTACTTCAAAATTTTTAATGCCAGAAGAAGCTTTTAAACCAACTGTTAAAGTTAATGAAAAAGCTCAAGTTATTGCTAAAATATGGTTAGCAAAAGATATCTATCTTTACTCTGAACAAGTCAAATTTGAAATTACTAACACTCAAGAGATTAGCATTAAAAATATACAAGCTCCAAAGACTGTTAAGCATGAAAAAGATATGGTTTATGCTTCTACTCCTATATTTGTAATTGATTTAGAAAAGGTCAAAGGAGTTAGTGGTATAAAAGAGATAGAGTTTAAAATATTTTATCAAGGATGCTCAGAGCAGGGGTTGTGTTATGAACCATACACTGATAATTTTAAATTAAAAATTGATACAGATAAGATAAATATTTCAAAAACTACAACACAAGCTCAACTGCCAAAAATAAAAAAAGAGCTAATTAAAGATGAAGATTTATCAGAGACTGATCTAATTGCAGATACAATTAAAAATAGTAGTTTATGGTTAATTCTTTTAACATTTTTAGGTTTTGGTTTGCTTCTTGCACTCACCCCGTGTGTGTTTCCTATGATACCAATTATATCTGGTGTTATAATTTCTCAAGGTAAAGGACTCACTACAAAAAAAGCATTTGCTTTATCCGTAGTCTATGTATTAGCTATGGCTGTTGCATATACAATCGCTGGTGTATTTGCTGGTCTCTTTGGAGCTAATATTCAAGCAGCGCTTCAAAACCCTTATGTTATCTACTCTTTTGCTGGTGTATTTGTAGCTCTTGCTATGAGTATGTTTGGATTTTATGAATTAAAACTTCCAGATTCAATCGTTGCAAAAGTTAGCTCAACTGGAAATCAAAATGGGTATATTGGTGTGGCAATTATGGGATTTTTATCAGCTTTAATAGTTGGTCCATGTGTAGCTGCTCCACTTGCTGGAGCCCTTGTATATATAGGTCAAACAGGTGATGCAGTCCTTGGTGGCATGGCTCTTTTTTCTATGAGTATAGGTATGGGTCTTCCTCTAATCCTTGTTGGTGTAAGTGCTGGTAAATTTATGCCTAAACCTGGAGAGTGGATGACATTAGTAAATGCATTTTTTGGTGTAGCAATGTTGGTTGTAGCTATTTGGATGATTGGACGCATAGTAGATACTCAAATTACTATGATTCTTTATTCTATTACAGGTATTGGTTTTGCTTTTTATCTTGGATTATTTGATAATAAAAAAAATCATCATCATATTAAAAAAACTATAGCTGCTATTATGTTTTTATACTCTTTAATAATATTTATTGGTGTTATGGGTGGTTCAAAAAGTATGTTGTCTCCACTTAAAATTTTTGCATCATCTGGGGTTAATACTTCAGTGATACAAGAGATTAAACATGCTTCATTTATAAAAGTTACTTCAATCTCAGAGCTTGATGCAGTTTTAGAAAAAAACAAGGGCAAAAAAATAATGCTTGATTTTTATGCTGATTGGTGTGCTTCATGTGTAGAGTTAGAAGAGGTTACATTTGCAGATGCAAATGTTAAAGCTAAGATGGATGATTTTGTTCTAATCAAAGCAGATATTACAGCAAATACTCAAGCACAAAAAGATTTAAGTGTAAAATATGGTGTCTTTGGACCACCAGCAATCTTATTTATTGATGAAAATTCTCAAGTTATAAAATCTAAAACCATTATTGGGTTTATAAAGCCAGAGCCATTTTTACAACATCTAAATAAAATTTAACTCCCCTCAATTAGTTTTGCAACATTTTTAGAGCTACCGTTTTTAAGGTAGCTTCTTAACTCTTTAGAGTCTTGTAAAAAAGAGCTTCTATCGTAATCGTTGTAAGCCTCTATTAAATTTTCAACTGTAACATTATCTTGAAGAAATTCTGGATGGATTGTTTTGTTTTTATGTTTTAAAAACATAATATTTGCGAGTCCTACAAAATCTAATTTTACAAGCCTACTTCCAATGAAATAATCAAGTTTTTTAGCTATATATGTTAAAACAAAAGGGATACCAATAATAGATGCTTCAAGTGTAGCAGTACCGCTACAAATGAAAGCAAAATCTGACTTTAGTAGTGTATTGTAGGTATCATTAGTAATGTTAAAATTAGATATATCGCCATATAACTTTTTTATATCTTCTTGGGAGAAATTTGTTGGAATTATAAGAGTAGCCTTAACCCCTAGCTTAGCTCTAACTTTTTTATAGATTGGCATTAGCTTTGTTATCTCTGTCTTACGAGAGCCAGGCATAAAAACTATATTTTTCACCTCTTTATTTAGTTGTGATTTATACTCTTTTATTTGATCTAGTAGTGGATGACCAACATATGTAATAGGTGTATTTTTTGGATAATAAGAGGCTTC
>JAMOMX010000259.1 GCA_027066935.1 Sulfurimonas sp.
AATGCTTCCATGATTTCAAATCGTCTCTCTTCATCTTGACTTCCAAACACTTCATCAAATGCCAAGAACCCTACTCCACCACTGCCACTAAGCTCACTAAGAGTTTTAGATATAGCGATACGAAGCACCAAGTTTGCCAAGTCTACCTCACCACCACTAAATCGCTCTATCGGGTACTTCACACCATCATCATAGATATAGAAGTCAAACTCGTTGTTTACTTCTATGTGTTGGTATTTTCCTCTTGTTATGGTCGCATACATATCACTTGCTAACTGGCTAATTCTTGGGGCTATTTGGGAGTTTATTTTATTTTTAAACTCTGACATGAAAGCTTTTAGTTTTTCATAGTCATTTTGATCACCCTTTTTTGTTTGAAGCTTTTTTTTCTGCTCTTTATCTCTTGTAAGTTCACTTTTTATAGTATTTATCTCACCCTCTATCTTTTGAACTTCTACTTTTTTCTCTGATAGTTTTGATTGGATTTTATCTTTGTCTTTTAAAACACTCTCAGAAATAAGTTCTTGTTTTTGGTGAGCCTTTGCATCATAGCTATGCTCTTTTATAGATTTCTCATCTGTTGCTATATCTTCTTTGGTTTTTTGTATCTGTTTGTCTAGCTCTTTTAGTTCAGCTTCTAGTTTTGGTATCTCGGATATAACACTCTCTAGTTTTAGTAACTCTTCATATCTTGGCTTTAACTGCTCTGTTTTTTGGATTGTCTCTTGATGGATTTTTTCATCATATATTAAATCTTTTAAGGCTTCTAACTCTTGTTTATTTGCCATGCCTTTTTGTGTGATAGCTTGAAACTCTATCTCTTTTGATTGTAGTGTTTTTTCATCTTGAAGTAAGACACTTAAACTTTCCCCTACTCTTTTTAATCGTCCATCTATCTCTATTTTATTTTGTTGCTCTTTACTTTTTATAGGTGCTATTTTGTGAAGCTGTTCTTCTCTTTGAACTATCTCGTTTAGATGGAGTTTGTCAATCTCACTTTTTAGAGAGTTTATAACATTGTCATACTCATCAAGTAGTGGTCTTGTACATGTTGGGCAGTTTGAGCCTTTACCGATTGCTTCTATCTTTGCTATCTGTTTATTAGAGTTTTCTATCAAGCCGTTGTATTTGGCTATCTCTTGTTTTAGTTTGGACTCTTGTTGTTCAATCTTTTGTATCTCTGCTACGGAGAGTTTTAGTAACTCTTTGTGTTGCTCTTTTTCTTGCATGAGTTGTGGTTTTGACTCTAGTTTTTTCTTAAACTCACCAATCTCTTTTTCCGCATTTGTATATTGGCTTCTTAGTGCAACTTGCTCTTTTTCTAAACCATCTTTTTTAATCTTTTGCTCTTTTTGAGATTGCAAAGTAAGGAGAATTTTTTCTAACTCTTTGTACTCATTCATGATAGGTTTATCTTTTATATAGAGTTTCTCTTGCTCTTTTAGTGATTGAAGTTTTTTAGATTTCTCTTTTTGATTGTTAACAAGGTTTTCAAGGTTTGTCTTTGTTACAGTTAGATTAGTTTCAAGCTTTGAGTAATCATCTTTTAAAAGTTGAAGAGCTTTTAATGCTTTAGCGATAGCTTCGACTTCTAGAGTTTTATCATCAAACTCTTTTTGGACCTTTTTTATCTCCTCATTCAAGGAAGAAAATATCTTGATATGTGACTCTTTGGCTCTGTTTAACTCTTCTACTTTTTCATCCGAGAGTAAAATCTCTGAAAAACTTTTGATGTCTCTGTTTAGATTAGTTAGTTTTATCCTTATCTCTTTTTCAATGCTATCAATCTTTTCAAGTCCCAAAAGTTTTCGGATGATTTTCTTTCTATCTTCATTTTTAAGACCACTAAGAGCAGTGAGTTCTTTTTGTGAAGCAAAGACGGTATGAGAAAAAGCTTCTTTGTTCATACCTATAAGTTTTATAACTTCAGAAGTTACCCCTTTTGCACTTTCAGCAACAAGAGCATCAGCTCCATCATATAGATATGCTTTTGCAACAAGTGTTTTTCCTCGCATCTCTCTTGTGACTTTATAACTTTTACCATCTATCTCAAACATCAAGCTAACGGCTACTATCTCTTTTTCGTCAGCTTTTGAACAACGGATAGTCTCCTTTTCACCTCGTACATCACCGTACAAGGCAAATGTTATTGCATCAAAGATAGTAGACTTACCTGCACCATTTTTTCCGATGATACCTGTAAGCCCTTCGTTGAACTCTATAGTATAATCTTTGTACTTTTTATAGTTTTGCATATGAAGGTTAGTTAGTATCATCAGCTACCTCCTCATAGAGTGCAAAAAGCTCTTTTGCCTTTGATGCAAGTCTTTTCTGTTCAGCATCATCACTCACACTCTCTTTTATGTGGGATATAAAGTAACTTTCCAAAGATATAGACTCTATGTCACCATCTATCGCACTACTCTCAATCTCTTTAAACTCTCTTTTGACTTTTACATGAAGTGCTTTGTCAAATATCTCAGTTATCTCTTTGTTCGTTATGTCTATGGAAGTTGCAGATGTGAGATTAAAAAGTTTTACTTCAACTAAGGCTTCTTTACAATCAGATAAATCAAGAGAGGCTATCTGTTCTTCATACTTATCTGCATCTATACTAAACTCTAAAGATTTACGAAGTGTTATAGGATGATGAGCTATAGTTACTTTATCTTCTGCTAACTCTACTATGACATAACCCTTATCATTTCGTTTATCACTGCTACTTGTTCTCTCTGTTGAGCCTGAGTAGTAGACATTTTTATGTTTTCCAACATTTCCAAAACCATGCCAATGCCCCAAAGCAACATAATCCATCTTTTCAAATATATCTTCACGATCTTTAGGATAAACCCACTCACCAAACTCATGCATCAAGTAGTGAGCACCAACTGAACAATGCATCATCATGATATTTTTCTTTTTAGGATTTATGTTTTTATCTATGGAGTCTAGTTCGCCATCGATGATTCTCTCATCGTTTATATGTGGAAGTGCATGAAAGATGATATCTTCAAACTCTACCTTTTCATACTGCTGAGAAAAAACTGCTTTTACATTGTCCAGAGTGCTGAGTGCTTCAAGTATAGGAGATGATGCAGAAGTTCTAGGAGTTGAATGATTTCCTGCAATGATGATAAAAGGGATATTTAACCGCTCTACTCTTTTAAGCTCTTTCAATGCAAAAGTGATAGCACGATTTGAAGGAGATGCACGATGAAATAAATCTCCAGTATGTATGACAAAATCTGGCTTTATCTTGATGATAGCATCACAAACATCTGAAAATACCTGATAAAAGTCTGCTTCTCTTTGGTTGATACCCTCTTCATTTGTGATATCCAAATCAGTAAATCCAAGATGAGTATCTGAAAAATGTATGATTTTCAAATAAATTCCTTAACTATATGTCGATATTCTAACTCCATCAGTCAATCACAAAAATTTAATTATCTTAAATTATTATTGATATTATACATTAATTTTATTTTTTGTCAAACTCAAAGTTTTAAACTACCCCACCCTTCTCCTCACTCACCAACTATCTCTTCTATAATCTTAACCATCTCCCTACCCTTAAACTGTGTCCTAAACTCAACCTTTATATCTGTAGACAGATGTGCAAAAAGAGCCTCTGCATGTTTAATCTTTTGTTCTTCATCATCATATAAATCTCTTTTTGCTTTATCTTTAGTTTCTACTATAAGATGAAGTGACTTATTTGCTTTTTTATCTTTGATCACGTAAGCAAAGTCAGGACTATAAGTCCCTCCACCTGATACAGGGATTTTGATAGAATTTTTAGGTATTTTGGTAAAAACAATAACCTCATCAATATCTTTGATAATATTTTCTCTCTCTAAATCACTATCATAGTACAGTTCATTAAAAAAGTAATTTTGTGCTACTTTTTCATCATCGATAAGATGTATACCAACATCTGAAGCATTGATACTCTCAAGTGGTTTACCATCTTTATCTGTAAGTTTTGTAGGATGTACTTCATGAGATATAGAGTTATAGCCTATGGAAAACTTATCTATCGCATTATCTAAAAGGTACTTGTTAAATCCGCTCTTTATAACCCTTACTGTTTGAATATTCAAATAAACATTTATATCAAGTCTATCTCTTATCTTTACAAACACTTGATGTAAAGTTTGCATATTGAGACTTAAAACTCTAGCTAGTTCAAGTAAAAATGATTTATAGGTCATTGTAGATATGGGCAAAATTTTATTGTTGATACTATCTACTTCTTTATAGTAAGCCATCCCCTCTTCAAAGTTGATACTACCTATCTTTGTTTTCATACCTTGTGGTTCAAACTCTTCTAAACTATCCTCTAAATAACTTGTAAAAAGAGTAGCAAAACCATCTTCACTATCTATCTTGTACTCTAAAACAACTTTTTGGTTTATCTGTTCCCAAAGAACTTTTAATTCATCATATTTTCCAACTCTAAGTGTTGCTTTATCTCGTACATCTTTAGAACCTCTGATTTTGTTACCTGCCAAGCCCCCAAATGCATCTGCATAGTCTGATTTAAGTTTTTCAAATCCATCCTCTAAAAAGTTATGTCCAAAATCTATGATACCTGATTGACCTAGTGTTTGGAAAAGTGTAGCTTCATCGATGGAGTATTTTTGAGTGATTTTCTCTACCAATTCAGGAGTAAGTTTTTCTGGAACTTCATCACTACTAAAGGTACCTGACTTTTCATTTATCTCTGAGACTAAAGTTTTTACAAAATCTTTTTCACTAAAGTCTACAAAATAGTGCAAGTCAAAGTTTTCATCTTTAACCCTACTCATGTATTCATTGACAGGGAGCCTTAATCCACGCCCTACTTCTTGAAGTTTTGAAGTGGTACTTCCACTACTTCTAAGCTTACAAATCTGAAATACATTTGGATTATCCCAGCCCTCTCTTAGTGTCCATTTGGAAAAGATAAATCGTCTAGGATTATCAAGAGAAAGTAATGCCTCTTTGTCATGTAAAATCTCATTGATCTCTTTTTCTATCTTATCATCTTTTTCACTATTGTCTTTAGAGAAGTATCCACCATGGATAAGTGAGATATCTTTAAGTGAACTTTCCAAATACTCTCTATATCTCTCATCTTTGACTTCTTCTAAAAGTTTTTCTATATGAGATTTTGCCAATGTTTCAAACTTTGCTTTAAGTGACCCTGATATGTCATTGCCATCACGATAGCCCTCTATATCATCGATAAAAAAGAGGGTAAGTGGCTTGATGCGAACATCTCTAGTAAGTAAATCTTTTTCTATCTTAAAATGATTTTGTACTGCTTGTTCTATCATCTTATCTTGTAGAGACTGGGCATAAGAGTAAGGGTTTATCTTATCCCCTTTTTTCAGTTCAAGTCCATTTGAGAGTACAACTTTTTTTGTATTTGCACTTTCTATAAAAAGGTCTCTCATCTGTTCATGTAGTTGAGACATACTATCTTTTGGTGCTATTTTATGTTTTGTTTTTTTCCCTCCATCGTGAAACTCAAACTCTATCTCCGTACTACTTGATGAGAGAAGTTTCAAAAAGATATCGTTACCCTCTTCAAACTCTTCAACATAGGTTATAACCCCTTTAACAAGGTTTTCATTAAAAGCATCTACAGCACTAAGTCTATAGATAAGGTTATGATACTCATCGTTAAATGTAGCACCAAACCGAAAGATAAACTGTGACTCAAACTTTTGGATATTTTTATAGGTTACACCCTCTTTTGGAAACTTATGTGGCTCATCTATGATAGTAAATGGATTGGTTGAGGCTATAGCTCCAAAAGGAGTATTGTATCTATCAAAGAGACTAACATCAAACTTTTTAATCATCGTCTCAGAGTTTATCATCCCTGCATTGATGACAAGTACATGTACATTGCCATCATCATGAGCCTCTACAAACTCACGAATAGCTTGAGGCATATAAGCTTTTTTATTTTTCTTTGATTTTTGACTCTCTACTACATAAGTTTTTATGCTAGAGTTATACTCCTGCCTAAAGTGTTCATTTGTAGCTTTTGCTTTAAGGAAGTTTACTGTTCCAGCTTTGATAGAGAGTGTAGGCACAATCACGACAAACTTTTTGATGCCCAACTGCTTTTTGAGTTCAAACATCGCTTTTGTATAGGTGTAAGTTTTACCAGTTCCAGTCTCCATCATGATATCTATAACACGACTTTGACACTCTAGATGTCCATCATGTATATCATTTCTTTTCTGTAACTCAACGATGTTATCACAGTAAACATAACTTGGGCTATACTCGATGATAGGATTTGCCACAGTTGCCATAGCTTTTTCATCCATAGGCTTTGATTGTGCTCCATCATAGACTTTTAAGATAGACTCTACAGCTGCCTTTTGATGAGACAAGTCTCTTTCAAACTTAAATCCTGCCATACTAGTATCTCACTACCAAATCTAACTCTATGGACTTTTTGTTTGCAAATGAGCTTAATGCTTCATCAAGTTCTCTTTGCGATTTTGAACTAAAGTTGTACCCAAACATCACCACACGACTAGGCTCAAAACTCTTATCATTGTCTAGTAACTCTAAAAGTATTTTAAGAGCTTCTGTATTAAAACCACTATGTACTAGATAAAGTATACCCTCCCCCATATATGCTTGATAACTTGCAAAGTTTATAGACTCTAACTCTTGTGTAAGTTTCATACCATCATACACTTTCCAAGTAGTAAGTAGTACCTCTAGTTCACCATCATTTAGTTTACTACCATCAAAAAGTATCGTATCTTCTTTGAGTTCTTCTATATCATCTAAGTAACCATCCCATATAGGTGTCGTCTCAAAAATTTTAAAACCAAGGTCACCTTTGTACTCTGGTTTTTCATCTGCTATCTTTTGAGCAGCTTTTTCTATACGGGCTTTGGTGATATCAAAGATGCTTTTGTAGTCTGCTTTATAGGCTTCACTTTTGGGGTCTGTAGGTTCATCTATTTGAACTGTTATAAACTTTCTATTGCCGTTATCTTCTGCATTGAGTCGCATCACTGCATGGGCAGTTGTTCCTGAACCTGCGAAGAAGTCGAGAACTAAATCATCTGACATATTTAACATTTCTATACATTTTTTTATCAAAAATGTGGGTTTTGGATAATTGAATATTTCTGAACTTCCAAATAACTCTTTTATTTCATTTCCTCCATTCTGATAATTAACTTCCTTTTCATCAAAAATAGAACGAGGTTTTTTCCGTGCAACTTCTCCATTTTTTAATATATGGTCTTTTCTAAAAATGTCCCAAAAATCATGGGCTTCTTTTCTATTAACTTTCTTCCCAACAAGTAGATGTTTATCTTTTAAAAATTTTGTCTTACCCCAAGTCCATCTACTATCTTCTCCAGTAGGTCTTTTAGGTAATGATTCTTTACAGTAGATTTCTGTTTTTTCTAAAGAAACATTTCCTGTTTGTGGATCAATAAATATTGGATAATACATATCAGGTCTATCCTCTCTTTTCCATGCCCCACCTCTTTGTCGCAATCCAAGTAATCTATATTTTCCATCATCATCTTCTAATTCATATTCAGATTGTTCTTCTTTATTCTTTTCATATCCTTCAATAGAAGATAATTCTAAATTTTTACTGTATGAAAAAATATATTCATGTTCAACAGCTATATATTTACTAGCCTGTGACCCTCTGGGATTACTTCTTATTATAAAATCTGCAACAAAATTCTCTTCCCCAAAAACTTCATCACAAAGCAACTTTAACTGTGCCTGTTCATTATCATCTATAGAGATAAAAATAACTCCATCTTCTTCAAGAAGATGCCTTGCAACATAGAGCCGTGGATACATAAAAGTGAGCCATGCAGAGTGAGAGTTTGCTTTACTTTGAGTAAACTCTAGTATCCTTCTAGCTTCATCCATATCTACACCTGCTAAACGACTAAGTTCATCTGCTCTAAACTTTCTATCGTCATTGTAAACAAATCCATCACTTCCAGTATTGTATGGAGGATCGATATAAATCATCTTGATACTTTCAGCATAAGCATTGCTTAGGTGTTTTAACACTTCAAGATTGTCACCTTTGATGAGAAGATTTTGACTCTCTTTGTTTTGCTCTTTTGTATTGTGTTCTTTATCTTCTTTTAGTAGTGTACGAGGATTTTCATTTGCTAATAACCTTGCATAAGACTTTCCAAGCCAGTTAAGAGAATAACTCTCTTTGGAGAGTTCAAGTCCACTATCACCGATAACCTCCTCCATCTTATGAACGATAAAGTCACCTTTTTTATCAAAACATTGAGGGAAATTTTGTTTGAGTATGTCTATCTGTTTGCTATTAACAGTAATATCTGTATTATCATTGAGAATCTCTTTTTGCATGCTTACTTACCCTTATAAAAATTAATATTGATTGTACTAAAAGCATACTTCTATCTTTACAAGTTTATGGTTATGAACTATTTGATAGATAATCTCATCTAAATACTTGATTCTTAACATACCTATTTACTATTGATTTTATAAAGTATGATTTTGAGTTTATCATCATTTATGGGTTTGAGTTTGAAAAGTCTTGCTCTGTAATTGTTATGGCTTACTAATGAGATAATTTGGTCAAAGTTTATGATAGTGGGATTGTAAGGTTTTGCAATTTTTAGTTTTTCTAGTATCCAGCTTTTTGACATCTGTTTGATAGTGCCATTTTTGATGGAGCCTAGTCTTGCATGGTTGTATTTGCTCTCTGTTATCAACACATCGGTGATGCTCTCTTCATCATTTTTGATATAAAGTCCATCTATGCCATTTACTCCTCGTTCTCCCTCTATCTTTTGCCAATTTTGTTGATACATAAAAAACTCATCCATGTCAAAAAGAGTATGAAAAAACTACTTTTAAATCGTGTCAAAATACAATATCCTTTATAAAATGTGAAGATATTTTCACATTTTGAAGTTGAAATGTGGTTTTTTAAGGAAATGGGTTTGGGGTGTTTGGTGGTTTATATCTGTTTTCTTATGAGATGTTTTAGATTTATAGACTAAAAAGAGAACAAATAGATTTAAAAGTTAATAGTTGCACTCTCGCTCTTTAGTTTCAAAATTTAGGCTATTATACGACTTTATGGTACTTCTAATAAATGTTTAGTATGCGGTATATTTACATATTGTATATTAAAATGACATATATTTGACACACCTAATTTTATAGAAACAATACAATGCAGTAATAAAAGATAATTGTTTTTTTGGTTCTTTTTGTTAATATATAATTTAAGTATAAAAATTCCATTTTTTTTATAAGGTTGAATCAATATGAAAAATACAGTTCTAAATGCTATAAAAAAACTTCCTGAAAATGATTTTACAAAGGAAGTGATAAAACCATTATTTGAAAAAATCGGCTATACTAAAGTAATTTTCCATGGTGGTGTTAATGAAAATGGCAAAGATTTAATATGTTGGAAAAAAGACGAGATAGGTGATAAAGAGGTTGTAACTGTACAGGTGAAAATGAAAAAAATGTCTTCAAGCTCAAGTAGTAATAGTTCATTTTCCACTGTAATAAATCAATTACAACAAGCTTCAGAGGAACATATAAAAAATGAAGATGGATTAGAGTATCTACCAACAAAAGTTTATCTTGTAACTCCTACCCCTGTTACAGCAAGAGAATTAGCTTCAAGATTCAAGCCTGTAGCAACCAATACTAAGCTAAAGATTATTGATGGAGATAGACTTTTTGAACTTTTGAATAAACATATGCCTGAGTATATTAATAGTATTGCAGGTAATATACAAAATATACATAAATCTCTTATTTCCGAGGTTAACAATGATGAATTATTTAGTGCATTAAAAGTTTCAGGGAAACTGGATGCAGTAAACTATTACTCAGACCTAGATATTAACTATTTTACTAAAATAATTAAATTAACTAGTAGAAATAAAAATAATTGGGTTTTGTGTATTGTATCAGATAATGATTGGAAAATATTTGAAAATAAAATTTCGAGCCTACTATCTATAAACCCTTTATTTAATAAAATAATAAATATAGAAGATGTTGAAAAAAAATATAAACAATATTTTTCAAAAGAGAACGAAAAAAACTTATTACTTCTTAAAAAAATCTATAAAAACTTTTTTGAAAAGCTTTCCATCTTAAATGATACTCTTAATGACTTTAGTAAGTATTACTTGGTTGATATTAATAAAAAAGGTGATAGAAAAAGTTTAGAGAATAAACATCAAATGTTTATACCACCCCAAAAAGTCAAGACAATTTTTTCTAAAATCTAATTCTCTTTATTTCATGTTACCTTATGCTACATTTTTATCTAATTTGTCATAGTTCTCATTATTGATTTTTAAACTCTTATGGTAGATATTCATAGGCTTTTTATAATTCAGTGTTTCATGAAACCTCCTGAAATTGTA
>JAMOMX010000260.1 GCA_027066935.1 Sulfurimonas sp.
CAAATAATAGAAAAAATAAGTTGCAAAGTAGGCTCAATAAACATTTAAATTTTATAGGCACTCAAATAGGGATTCAGGGCGCAATTGCTGGAATTAAATATGGCACAAAGAGTTTTTTTAATATGCCACAAAATGGAAAGTGCAACAATGAATGTAAATAAATATAGTAACGCAGTAGGAGTTCTTGCTGTAATTAGTCTAGCAGTTTTTTTCTATACAAAAGGTACTTATATTCCTTTGTATGTTTTATCGATGATAGGCTTTGTGCTATATTTTGTAATGAAAAAACAACTATTGTTATTAATTCCCGTATTTTTTCTAGGTGTTTTCCCTGTTGCAATAGAGTATTTTTATGGTGATTTTGGAAAAAAAATATTTGTAATTTTTGGAGGGATATTTGTTGTTATTATGTTAATCAGGAAACATAAAAATGGCGAGAATATTTGGTATTGATTGTAATGAAAAATGTAAGTGAGTATTGTTTTTTTCTTGGAATAGCTTTTTTTGCAATATTTATTCTCCTGAAAGGGGAATATCTTTTAATCTTAGGTATTGCTCTTTTCTTTTCTTATCTTTTCTTATATTTAAATAATGGCATTAAGATGGTGCTGATGGTTATGTTGTTGACAGCTTTTGCTATTGTACTCACTGAGTATCTTGATGAAGATATTAAAAAAGTTGTTATTGCAGTTGGTGGTATGTTAGTAATTGTTCGGCTTATTTCTAAGTATAAAAAAGGAGAAAATATTTGGTGATTCCTAATGTAAATTCAAAAAATCCGCTCCAGCTAGCTGGCAACAACTGTCAAGCTTGGGCTGATCGAGTTAAGTATCATTACAATAGTTTAATTCCATGAAAAGAATGACCATTCTGACTATTGCTATTGTTGTCGCAATAGGATGGTTATTGTCTTGTACTATAGTGCCCAACCATATCGGGCGCATTTACTATTTAATTTCGCCATATAAACCATCTGTCGTAATTAAAAAAGAGTTCAACTTTTCACAAGAAGGCAATATCGCCACATTTGATTTTACATTAAATCGACCTAAATTTTATTCATTGTGGATAATAAATGATAAGCCTATTGAAAATAAAAAACATAATCTCCCTGCTGGGTCTGTTGAGTTTGCATTGAAGTATGAGATTTTTAGAAACAATACCTTATTGCACAGCAACAAAATCACTAGTATGCAACTAGGTCTTTTTGATAAGTATGAAAGAGATAAAATCAAGGCCTTTACCTTCGATTATTTCGCAATTCCTTTTTGTAAATCAAACAACTTAACAATTAAACTAACCGTAGAAAAAAATCTAAACTTTCTGCCCAAGGATTTAAAGTATTACTTTGCGATTAAACAATCTGGTGGCGTGTAGACTTTCCCTCGTCACTCAAGCTCTAGCTTGGTGACGCATACCATATAAAAAAAAACTAAAAAACGGGGTCAAAAGTAAAAAAGCGGGGTCTGGTGATAACCGATAACCTTATTTTAAACCCTATAAATAGGCTGCCATAGCCATTTAAAACTAATAATTTATCACTACTCTTATTCTTTACCACCAAGCTCCAAGCTTGTCAATACAAAACCATCAATCATTTTTGATATCTAGATGCATAGAAGTTAAAGTTCTTGTGATATAATAGTGCTATGGGCAAGATTGATAAAGAGAAAGAAGAGATTAGTTGGATAAAGTTCTGGATAGGTGTTAGTGTTGCATCTATAATGGGGCTTATTAGTTGGTTTGTTAACAACTATGAAAGTGCTAGCCAGATTGCACTAGTCTTGAATATCGTCTCTGTATCTGTAATCGCTGTTTTTATTGCGATTTTAAATAAAATAGGTCTAAGAAAGATAAAAGAATTGGAGGATTTGTAATGACTACATTGTACACAATAGGCATAATAGCTTTTGTTGGATCTTTACTTTATAGCATGTATACTACTATCAAAAGTTTTGAATCTACATGATGTTTTACTACTAAAAAACATCATAGGCTAGAATATCCCCATGTCCAAAAACCCAAAACCACTATCATCCGCTTGGAAACTATGCACAACGACTTGCAAATAAATCAGGTTTGCCTGTGCAGTATACAACAGGAAATGTTAGTTTATTACCATATTTTGGACCAGTAACTTTCTATCCTCATAGCTGGGACTTTGCT
>JAMOMX010000261.1 GCA_027066935.1 Sulfurimonas sp.
AGTTGTCCACCCTCTTCATATCCAACATATCCAGGTGCTGCACCAACAAGGCGAGATACAGAGGCTTTTTCCATATACTCACTCATATCTATTCTTATCATCGCATCTTCAGAATCAAACAAAAATTTTGCTAAAGTTTTAGCTGTTTGAGTCTTACCAACACCAGTTGGACCTAAAAATAAAAAGCTCCCAATTGGTCTATTTCTATCACTAAGTCCTGCTTTATTTCTCTTAATTGCACGACTAATAGCAAATGTTGCTTCATGTTGTCCAACTACCTCTTTATCTAACTCATCTTGAACATGTAATACTTTTTCTTTTTCACTCTCAAGCATCTTGTTTACTGGAATATTTGTCCATCTTGAAATTATGCTAGCTATCGATTCTTCATCAACATTGTTTTTAAGTAAAGTTCCCTCCGCTTGAAGTTTATCCCAAGACTCATTTATCTTTTTTTCCTCCTCAAGAAGTGCTGGAATTTCACCATACTCTATCTCAGCTGCACGATTAAAATCAGATGATGCTTTTGCAGTTGTAGCTTCTCTTCTTTTTGTCTCTATATCTGTTTTAATAGTTGAAATTCTATCAAACACACCTCTTTCTGTTGTAAATTGAGATTCTAAATCACGAACTTTTTCTTCTATATCTGCTAACTCTTTTACAATCTCTTCGAGGCGTTTCTCATTAGCTGGAGTTTTTTCCATCTTTAAAGCTTCGCGCTCAACTTGCAACTCTGAACTTTTTCTTTTTGCAATGCTTAGAGCATGTGGCTCTGATTCTATTTGCATCTTAAGCTCAGCTGCTGCCTCATCAATAAGGTCTATCGCTTTATCTGGTAAAAATCTGTCTGCAATATATCTATCTGATAATTTTGCAGCAGCTACAAGTGCACTATCTGTAATTGTTACATTATGGTGTGTCTCTAAACGCTCTTTAATTCCACGAAGAATTTGCAATGTTTGATTTACTGTAGGTTCATCAAGGTTAATAGGTAAAAATCTTCTTTGAAGTGCTGCATCTTTTTCAAAATACTTTCTATACTCTTTTAGCGTTGTAGCACCAATTGTATGAAGTTCTCCCCTTGCTAAGGCTGGTTTTAATATGTTTGCAGCATCCATACTGCCCTCACTAGCTCCAGCCCCTACAATTGTATGTATCTCATCAATAAATAAAATGATGTTTCCACTTTGTTTTACCTCATCAATTACAGCTTTTAATCTATCTTCAAATTCTCCTCGATACTTAGCCCCAGCTATTAAAGCACTCATATCAAGTGCTATTAATTTTTTATTTTTCAATGATGTTGGTACTTCATTATTTGCTATTCTTTGAGCTAAACCCTCAACCAATGCAGTTTTTCCAACACCTGGTTCACCAAGTAACATAGGGTTGTTTTTAGTTTTACGAATAAGTATCTGCATCATACGTGTAATCTCTTCATCTCGTCCAATTACAGGAGACAATTTACCATCATGTGCCTGAGCAGTTAAATCAATTCCATACTTTTGTAGTGATTCATGTGTCTCATCTGCGCTTTGAGAATCAACTTTTGCTCCCCCTCGAGATGCTTCTATATTTTTAGCCAACTCATTTATATCTATATATTTTTTTAAGATTGAATTATACGGTTCACTTTTTAAATTTGCCAATATATAAGTATCTACAGCTAAAAATGAATCCCCATTTTTAGTCATAAGACCAGCAGCATTCTCTAATGTTTCAACAAAAGAGCGTGATAATTTTATATTCTCTTTTGAAACTGATGAAGATTTAGGAAGTTTTTCACTAACACTTTTAACATCAAGTTCAATAGCTGTTTTATCAATACCCATCTTATTAAACATCTGATTTAGTACAGAATTAGAGTTTGTTAATAGCGCCCATAAAAAATGTATAGACTCAACCTCATTGTTTTTATTGTGTAAAGCAAGTGATAGTGCTGACTCTATAGCTTGAGTCATATTATGTGTTAATTTTTCAAATATATTTTTGTTCATCGACTAATCCTTTATTGTTATGCTCTCTTATTTAAAGACATTATATCAAGTTGAGTCTATCTTTGTCAAGCTATATTAGTCTATATCAGTCATGTTTAGGTCTAAGTATGAGCATTTGTATATTTTTTTAATATATTTTGCATAT
>JAMOMX010000262.1 GCA_027066935.1 Sulfurimonas sp.
AATCTGGAATGCAAATAGTTGATTTTACAAATATCTACTCAGCTAGAATAATATCATCTTATGATACTCCAAGCCAAGCTATGAACATAACAGTAGCAACTGATCAAAAAACTGCATATATAGCTGATTATGAATCAGGGATGCAAATAGTTGATATTACAAACATACATAAACCAAACTTAACACATATACTTGATACAAAAAGTTATGCAAAAGATATAAAACTCTCAAAAGATGGTAAAACTGCCTATATTGCAGATGGTTGGTCGGGATTGGTTGTTGCAAATATATAAAATTTGCAACAATTCAAGTTAGTAGATTAATTTAACTACTTTTGAGCCATGTTTACTTATATCAACCCTAACACTGCCTGCTGTAAAAGTTCCTACATTTTCAGTAGAAAAATAGTCAACAACTCCTGTAATGTCACTAGAGTTGCCAACGATAGAGAATGTAACAGTTATATTTGCATCTGTAGGATTTGCTAAGATAATATAACCTACACCATCAACAACTCTAGTCCCTGAAATAATATTTTCATTATCTGCTTGGGCTTTTAGTATAGGGTTATGATCAGCCTTTATAAGTGGCATCATCAAATTAATTTCTTCTTTTATCTTGGGTAAATCATTCCACCAAAGTTTTGTTGTAATATCACCTGCTTTTTCTCCGCCATCTCTCCAATATGCCATAGCCCTAGCACCTTTTGCAATAGCTCCAAAAAGTATAGGTCTAAAGTTTAAACCTACTCCTGCATTAATTTGTGCAAATGAGACAGGAAGTTTTTGATTTGGTGTATTATCCATAATTATTAATTTAGTTATAGATTGCTTATCAAAACCATCATATGCAACATAAGCACCTGTTAAATCAACTACATCATTATACTTTCTAGGTAGTGCATAATCACCATTTAACATATAAATTGGTCGGCTTTCATCTTTTGATTTGACAAGATTTGCTACTTCACTCACGATAGGTTTTAGATGATAAAATTCATTATCTATATAGTAAAAAAGTAAATCGTCAATATTTGGAGATGCCAACATAGCATCCATAGTTGTACCCAATGCAACTAACTTTGCCTCATCATTTCCAGGAATCCAACTTTTATCACCAATCATATATTGAACAATTTGCATTGCTGATTTTAAACCTGCATCACTTGCTTTTTGAAGTTCCTGTGTATTTGATGACCACATATTTACATTAAAACCTTGATTTGCATAGATACTCCAATCATCTCGATCTCTATCTGCATAAATACCAATTGGGAAAAAGTCTGCTCCATCAATCTTAATATTTCCAAGTGTATCAACGCTAGTTTTAGAACCATCAAATGCATTTTTTTGACTTCTTGCAGGAAGATTTATGCCTTCTGTTAACTTAAAATCATCAATCCAGACTTTAGTACTAATATCATTTAAATTCATAACAGCTCTTATAGCAAAATATTTAATTTTACTATTATTTGGCACTGTAATTTTTACAAAAGACTGTTCCCATTCATCTTTTTTAGAATTACTACACCTACTTCCATTTGAGTTTATAATATAATCGCCATTAGCATCATAAAAACTACCAAATGCCTGAATAGTTGATGATGGCCAAACTTTTGTTTTTGTCCAAAATGAAAGGGTATAAGTTTTCCCAGCAATTACTGGTATAAGAAACTTTGAGAGAATACCATCATTTTTATTTTCCAATATACCCGAGTTTTCAAGATATGTAGAACCAGTACCACTATCGTGTGATTCTTTTGAATCATAATTGATATCTTGTTCTTCACCTTCATAATTATTAAATTGCCAATTCTTTGCGGTATTGAAATTGACATTTGATTTTCTATCTGTAATATTTATCTCAATTACTCCAGGTTCATTTTTATTGCCACTATCACCACCACATGCTATAAAAAAAACGGTTGTTATAGAAAATATAAAACTAAAGAAAAAAGCTTTTACAACCACCATGATAAATCCTTCTAAATTTTATTGTTTCCTAAATATACCTAATTTACCTAAATTAATATTTAATTATTGCACTTTTTCTAAACTTTAATAACCGATATTAAAAAGTAACACTTGACACTTTATGTATTTTCCTGTATACTTACGATAATTTTTTAAAAGGAGAACTA
>JAMOMX010000263.1 GCA_027066935.1 Sulfurimonas sp.
CTCCACCATAAGAATCTATCATCTTATTAATTATTTGTTGTTTATCTAACTCTTCTTTTGCATTTGCAACACTAAAGAATAATAGAGCCATTAATAATATATTTACAATTTGTTTCATTTTTTTACCTACTTTATTTAAATTTTATTTGTTACTCTGGAAATTTAGTAGGGATATGAATGTTAAATTCTTCTCCCTCTAAAGTTCTTAAAAAAGCAACTATCTTTTCTATTTCATCTATGTTTAAATCTCTATCTATTATAAGAAGAGATAAGTTTTTTGCATTTGTAAATCTTCCACCATTTCCACATATAGCAACCGCTTCATGTAAAGTTTTTACAGAACCATCATGAAAATATGGCCATGTTTTTGTAATATCTCTAAGAGTTGGAGTTTTCATCTCACCTGTTGGTATCTCAACACCTTTTCTTGTTTTTATTCTGCCCTTATCTTCATCACCTAAACCAAGATTATGAAAGCTACCATCTGTAAAATTAAAACCACTATGGCAATCCGTACAGCGCCCTTTATTTTTAAAAAGTTCAAAACCATCTCTTGCATCTTTAGAGATAGCATTTTTATCCCCTTTTATATATCTATCAAAAGCTGATTCAGTAGATACTACAGTTCTCTCAAAAGAGGCTATAGCTTTTGCTAAAGTCTCTTTTGTTATTTCTGATTTTGGATAAGCCTCTTTAAATAATTTCAGATAACCATCAATTTTTTTGAGTTTAGGAATTAACTCTTTTAGTGGCATATTCATCTCAACTTCAGTCTCTATTGGACCTAAAGCTTGCTCCTCTAAGCTTTTTACCCTTCCATCCCAAAACTGATGTTGTTGATATGCTGTATTTATAATGGTTGGTGAATTTCTAGGTCCTGTAGCGCCATTATGACCTATAGACTTTGACAATCCATCACTCCAACCAAGCTTAGGGTCATGACAAGTTGCACAAGATATCTCATTTGATTTCGATAACCGTTTATCAAAATATAAAAGCTTGCCGAGTTCAACTCTTTTAGGTGTTAATTCATTATCATAAGGAGTTGGCACACTGTTTGGTCTCAACCAATCAGATGCGATAAAATCAGCAAAAAGTGAAGTTGTGCTAAGCAAAGCTACCAATAAAACTTTTGAAATATTCATATTTTCTTCTTTGGAAAAAATTTATAATAAAAATCTTTTATTATTCTAAGTTTAGTTCTACTAATTATCAAAGAGCCACTTTTAATATTACCACTTGTAACAGTAGTTCCAGCAGCTATTATAACATCATCTTCAATAATAACAGGAGCTATAAGTTGAGTATCACTCCCTATAAACACATTTTTACCTATGATAGTTTTATATTTATTAACACCATCATAGTTACATGTAATGGTACCAGCACCAATATTTGTCCCCTCATCAATCTGTGCATCTCCAATATAACTTAGATGACCAGCTTTTACACCTTTTAATGAACTTTTTTTAACCTCTACAAAGTTTCCTATATGGGAATCTTTTATAGATGAAGCGGGGCGAAGGTGAGCTAATGGACCAATGCTTGAGTTTTTAACAATACTATCTTCTATGATAGAACCACTTTTAATGTGTGAATCAGATATAAGGGTATCGCCAGTTAAGCGACACCCATTTTCTACTATACATTCACCCTCAAAAACTACACTTTGTTCAATATATATAGTTGATGGAAGTTGCATTATAACACCAAGTTCCATCCATTTTTCTTTAATTAAATTTTGCATAATAACTTCACTATCACTTAAGTCTTTTTTGGAGTTAACACCTTTGAATTTTTTTTCATCAACTACCAATGGTTTTATTATTAAGTTGTCTTTTTTTGCCATCGAGATAACATCTGTTAAGTAGTATTCTTTTTGTGCATTGTCATTAGATAAAAGAGGGATATATTTTTTAATTATATCTTTTGAGAATGCGTAAATACCAGCATTTACACTTTGTATTTTTAATTCATTTTCACTTGCATCTTTTTGCTCAACTATATACTGTACTTGATTGTTTTTTATCTTTACACGACCATAACCATCAGGATTTTCAAGCTCAAAAATTGACATTATAATATCAGCATCAGTAGTTAGAAATCCCTCCAATGATTTTGCATCTATTAGTGG
>JAMOMX010000264.1 GCA_027066935.1 Sulfurimonas sp.
CGAGAGACTAAATAAGCATCTGTATATCCACGATTTTGTAAAGATTCAAGCTCATATTGATATTTACTATTGTCTAGTTTATCTTCATAATAATCATCTATCGCCATCCTATAAGCTTTTGCAGTTGTTGCAGCATAATAAGCAGTTTTTGTACGACCCTCAATTTTTACAGAATCAACTACCCCACTATCAAGAATCTCTTTCATGTGTGAAGCAAGATTTAGATCTTTTGCATTCATTATGTAAGTTCCTACCCCAGCGTCCTCTTCTAACTTAAAAAGAGTGCCTGTTTCAGGATTTGCAGCATACATTTCATACTCAAACCTACAATCATTTGCACAACTTCCGCGGTTTGGAACACGGCCACTTTGAAGTGTTGAAATTAAACATCGTCCACTATATGCAAAACACATCGACCCATGAACAAATACTTCAAGTTCTAAATCTGGTAGCTCTTTTTTTATAGCTATTAAATCTTTAAGTGAGATCTCACGCGCGGTAATAATACGAGTAGCTCCCATGTCATAGTAAATCTGTGCATCTAAAACATTCATAACATTTGCTTGAGTTGAGAGATGTAGTGGCATATTTGGGGCCAATTCGCCACACAATTTTAATACACCAGGAGTTGCAACTATAAAAGCATCTGGTTTTAATTCAGCCATCGCAATTATATGTTTTTTAAGAAGATTTATTTGTGAGTTAAAAGGAAATCCGTTTATCGTAGCATAAACTTTTTTACCACGAGAATGCGCATATTTTATACCCTCTGCAAACTCTTCCATCGAGAACTCTTTGCCTGAGCGAATACGAAGCGAAAAATGTGAAACACCACCATAAACAGCATCGGCACCAAAATCAAATGCTATTTTTAATTTCTCAAGCGTTCCCGCAGGAGAGAGTAGTTCTACTTTAGTCATTAATTTCCGAACTGTGCCAACAACGCTTCAATATCATCCGTAGAAGCTACATCATTATGCTCATCGCCTACGATATGTTGTGCGGATGCAACTCGTTTTTCATCATCAATTTTACCCTCAAAAAGAGTACTCATATATTTTGAAAGAGCTCGCATAACATTTATAACACGCTCTATTTTTTGACGATGTATATCTTGATATTGCATAATATCCATAATACTCATTATAGAATCACCACTTGCTTGTAATGTTTCAATCGTACTATTTGCACTCTCGAGTGCCTCTTTATTTTGCTCTAAAGAGGTTTTAAACGCTTCAACTTCAGGAAATTTTATAGAAAGTGTAGTGAAAAGTTCAATATTTGCATTAAACACATCTATAGATTTTTGTACATTTTCCTCTTTTTCCATTAACTCGTTACTAATATTTTCTATAATATCAAATATTTCACTAGCTTTTTCTTCACTCTCTTTAGTTACATCATCAAGTTGGTGAACCATTTTATTTTCATCAGTAGCAGGAAGTGGCCAATGGTGAGAAGTTTCTTCACTATAGCCTTTAGGAATTTTTTCATCATCCTCCTCTAGCTCTTCAACCTCCTCAGTATTCTCAATTTCATCAGTTTCTTCAACTTCATCTTGAGCTGTTTCATCTGTATTTTTAGATGAATCATCCATATCGTTAACACCTTCGCTCATCAATGCATCTAATTCTTCTTGAGTCATAAAATTTTCCCTAGCTTAATTTAATTATTAACACTATAATAGCATAAATTAAATAAAAGTCATACAAATGAAAGTAGATTTACACAATCACACAACTCTTTGCAATCATGCCTCAGGAACCATAGATAGCTATATTCAAGAAGCTATAAAAAAGGGTATTAAATACTACGGTTTTTCAGACCATGCGCCTATGGATTTTGAACCACAATATCGAATGAGTTTTAAGCAAATGAAAGGGTATGAACAAGATATTAAACAAGCAAAAGAAAAGTATAAAGATAAGTGTGAAATACTACTTGGTTATGAAGTAGATTATCTACAAGGGCATGTTGATGATCGTGTCTTAAATGCTGATGTAGATTATCTGATTGGCTCAGTTCATTTCATAGATAAATGGGGATTTGACAACCCAGAGTTTATTGGAAAATATGCTGATAAAGATATAGATGAAATTTGGCAAGAGTATTTTGATACAGTTGAAGAGATGGT
>JAMOMX010000265.1 GCA_027066935.1 Sulfurimonas sp.
AGCTACAAATGCCATAAACTTTTTGAAGAGAAAGAAAAAAAATGTTGGTAATTAAACCGTGTTATTATAGGGCTTCGGGGCTTAGCTTAATGCCATTGGGGGGGGTAATTCTGATAAAATAGAGACAAAAACAACTCCAAATACTCAACAAGAAGATACCACAAAGATAGAACTTTCCGCAAATATAAATGCAGATAAAACCATCATCAAAAAAGGTCAAAGTATAAGTTTTGATACTAGAGGTACGGTAGGTACAGATATGGATGGTGCAAGTTATGTTTGGCTAGATGCCGATGGCAATATACTAAGCACTTCACAAAACTATAACAGAGTATTTGAAACCACAGGAAAACATACTCAAACACTAAGAGTTACAAATGACAAAGGAGAGGTAAGTGAGAGAGTAGTCACTATCACTGTCTTAGACCAAGTCAATACCACAACACCAAACACCCCTCCAGTAGCAAAAGCACAGATAAGCGAAAGCGAGATATATGTAGGTGAAGGGGTGAGATTTACCTCTGATGGGAGTTATGATAGTGATGGAGAGATAGTAGCTTATGAGTGGAGAGATATGGATGGTATCTTGTTAAGTACCGAAGCTTCATTTAGTAGAGGTTTTCCATATGCTGGGAGTTATAAAAAGATTTTGACTGTTGTGGATGATAGAGGTGGTAGGAGTAGTGCTAGTGTGGATCTTTTGGTGAAGGTGAAGGAGAGTACAGATGATACTCCATCTGGTTCAAATACTATGAATGGATCTAGTGTATCTGCTATGGTAGGAGCTACGATAGAGTTATACGATGCACAAAATAGACTGCTTCTAAAAAAATCAAATGCTATAGATAGTTCAGGTTCATATGCTGTAAGTTTTGATGCTGATGAAGAAGCAAAGATGAGTGACTTTTATGTTCTTAAAGCTATAAAGGGTGATAAAGAGATAGATAGTGTTATCATCGGATATTGGGGTGATGGTGGATTTAGTGGAGATGAAACATATATGAGTTATGATTCAACTGCTGCTTATCTTATAGCTCTTTATACAGGTGATACAACATTTGAAAATATCAAGAAATTCCTACTCTCTTATAAAAATGGAGCATTTGATAAAACAGATGTTGACTCATATAAGTATCCATACAGACATATCATCAAGCAAGTTAGTGCTGATGTCAAGAGTTTTATAGAAGGAAACGGAGCTAAACCTACAAAAGATAGTATTTTAGCTTATACCACAACACAAAATATTATCTCTACAAATATTTTAAATACTGTTGTACAAGAAGATGGAGAGAGATTTGCCACTTCATTTGTGTTTGAGCAAAATGGCACAAAAAATCTGGTAGAGCTTTCATTTGATGTTAGGGATAGCAATATAACTCAAGATATAGATCTAAGTAGTGCAAAGTTAGAAGATTTGACTTCTGGGGATTTTGAGATATTTAGTTTTTCTTTAGATATTGGGGATAATGTACTTAGGGATGTTTATGTTGAGATAAAGGATTTGTCAGAAGTTACTAAGTCAAGGTCAAGAAGTTTGAAGAAAAGTAGGGCTGATATATTAAATCCAACAATCGAATTTAATGAAGAGTTTTGTATGGAATCTGGAGTTTTTAATCAATTATCAAAAGAAGCAGTTAGTAGGATAGATTATATTAGATCGAATACTTGTTCACTAATAGACTGGGATAAAAGTAAACTATATTTTGAAAATGGTGAGGTTAAGCCAACATTGCAACTTACATTTAAAAGGGTATATAAAACATCTAAAGACTATCCTATTGAAGTACGTTTAAATAAGAAAGTTAAGCTTAAAATTACGAATGAAAATCAAGAGAAATCTTTTAAAATACAATTGGATAATAATTTTGACACATTACAGACTATAAAACTTTATGTACCTACGATAACATTTTTTACATTGGGTAATGTACTAGACTACTTTAATCATACAAGAATAAAAGAGAGTATTTTAGCAGATAAAACTCTTAAACAAACTCGTGCAACATCAGCACAAAATACTCCATCTTCTCAATGGAATAATTATCTTGCAAGTAATGAAAATGAAGTTGGACTTGATAAGACAGAACCTTTAATAATGGATGATGTTATTACCCATCGTATTATAGACTTTGATAGCTTTCTTGATAATACACAAATTTCAACTTATCCCAAAAAAGATGTTTGGAATACAACAGATTATGCAAAAAATACACCAAATGACGATGGTCGTATACCATTATTGCTTATTCATGGATGGCAGGGAAGTAAAGGGTTGAGAAATCCTGCTATACTTAGTTTGTGGGAGAATAGTGAATTTGCTTATTGGAATCATTTTTTAAACTATTATCTAACATCTGAAGTTCTACAAAAGAAGTACCATATATATCTATATAAATATACATCATATAAACATATTACTTACAATGCTTGGCAGTTGAAAGAACTACTAGATGAGATAAAACAAAATCATCCTAACTCTGACCTTGCAAAAGGTCTAATAGATAAAGATAAAGGTGTAACTATCTTGGCTCACTCTATGGGAGGTCTTGTATCCAGAGCATTGATAGAAGAATATAAATATTTTGGAAATAATCTAGAGAGTTTAAATAAGCTTATAGCTCTTGATACGCCTCATCATGGATCAGTTGTTGGAGAAAATTATTTTCCACAAAATGTTCCAAAAGATTTAGAAACACATGGCTCCATTGATTTAAATTGGGATAATTTTGATGGAAATTATAATGATAAAATGAAAGGGGATAAGCGATATATAGTTAGTAATAATAATGATAATAGATGGAATGCTCACTCATCAAACTCACTTAATTTTGATCAGCACTATTCACAATTAACAACAAAATGGAAGTCTTACAATATATCAAATACATACCTTAGCTATTTAAATGAACAGTTTTCAATAGGAAGTAATATATATAAAAATAAATATATTTTTTATACTGCTTGGAGTGTTCATAATATCCCAGATACAACTGCTTTTAAGGCTTTTGATAAAGTTAAAGATCAATTGACAAGTAAAAATATAGCTGCAAAAATAGCAAATACATTTTTTGATTATTATGTAGATGAAATTTTATCTAATAATTTAAATCAAGATTATGATTTTATTAAAAATGGCTTGATGAATATATCAACAATTACAATAGGCTCAAAAGGATATTCTGCAGGTGGAGCAGAACCAGTTGGAAGCTCATTTTTAACACCATATAAAAATTCTTCAAGTGAACTTGGATTAAGCGGAAATCCAAAAGTAAATGATCTTCCATTTATTGATGAATTTCAAGAAAATGCTGTTTCAGAAAGTATAGAAGATGTTCCTTTAATTGTCTATTCAGATGGGAAAGAACATACAAATCAAATTCCATTTAGACTTTTTTGGGATTATGACCATGAGATGATTATGGGAGGTGCTTATTGGAATGGTTTACTTGGTAGTCAAGGTATTTGGGATCAGTATATAGCACAGTCATATTTTGTATCTACAAATGATACTAGTGCATTTATAAAATATAGATCAGAATATATAAAAGCTGCTTATAAGATTAGGTATCCAGAAAGAGAGTTGGTTTCAATGGATGCTAGTTTTTTAAATCCATTACTATATGAACCACTATTTCTCGTTCTTGAAAAAGATTTGTTAGATATAGCAGGTTTTGATTTAATTGCCGATGCAGGAATAGACCAAACTATATCCGAAGATGATAACGGTGTTACTCTAAACGGTAGTTCAAGTACAGGTGATATAGTTACATATAGATGGACAGAAGGTTTAGTTGTCGCTTGTGAAAATAGTGTAGAGTGTCATGTTCCTCTTTTATCAGCGGGTGAGCATGTATTTACTTTAACCGTAACAGACTCCGCTGGAAATGTTGCTAGCGATGATATCACTATCACTGTAACACCAAGTCAAAACACAGCCCCAGAAGCTCCAACAAATGTTCAAGCGGTATATCTAGGTGGTAAACAGATAAAAATCACTTGGACAGATGTATCTGACAATGAGACAAGTTTTGAGGTTTTTAACAGTTTGGGTCAAGTTTTGGCTACGGCAGATGCAAACAATCAAGAGGCTATTATGACACTTGATCTTGTAGATGGTGAAGATTATTTTATGACATTTTATTTAGTTTCAAAAAATGGAGATATAGAATCAACTGTAAGCTCTTTTACTCTTGATTTTAGGGCAACTATCCCTCAAAACTCCTCAAAACTCCTAAAAACAGGACAAACCACCTGCTACGACTACG
Organism: Sulfurimonas sp.; assembly: GCA_027066935.1. Classification (GTDB taxonomy): domain Bacteria; phylum Campylobacterota; class Campylobacteria; order Campylobacterales; family Sulfurimonadaceae; genus Sulfurimonas. The sequence continues at coordinate 4,269 of JAMOMX010000265.1, forward strand.
ACACAAACCAAGCAGTAACATGCACCCAAGCACACAAAGGACAAGATGGCTACTACCAAATGGGACTAGACAGAAGCTACACAAGAGACGATGCCAAAGAGATTGTGACCGATAACACAACAGGACTCATCTGGCAAGATGACAACGATGCCAAAACAGTTAGAGGAGATTGGGATGGAGCAAAGACATATTGTCAAAATCTTACACTTGGTGGATACAGCGACTGGAGGCTTCCAACTATAAGAGAGTTACAGACACTGCCAGATTTTAGTAAAGTTAATCCAGCTATAGATAGTGAATTCCAAAATGTTTATACCTCGGACCTCTATTGGAGTTCTACTACCCGTGCTGGCGGCAGTTTCGATGCTTGGGGTGTCCTCTTTAACGCTGGCTACTCGATCAACGGCTATAGGGCGTTTAACAACTATGTGCGTTGTGCTAGGTCCGGACAATAGATTTTTGATTATTGAAAATGAGTAGTAAAGAGTAAAAAAAAATTAGGAGTTTAGAGTGTATTATGATAATTTGCCGATTTTTAAATCGGCTCTTGATTTGGTTGTTTATATAGAGACTATTGTTAAAGGGTTTGAGAATTGAGAATTGAGAATGGAAAATGGAAAATGGAGAATGATTTTGAATATGTTAGAATGCTTGAAATTTATTAGGAGTGCTTATGAAACACAATCCAATTGTTACCAAAAGTTTTCACTTTTCTGTAGAAATTGTGACACTTTATCAGTATCTTATGAGGGAACACAGGGAGTTTGTACTTTCAAAACAGTTGCTTCGCAGTGGTACTTCGGTAGGAGCCAATATAACAGAAGCACAAGATGCACAGAGCAAAAAAGATTTTATATCAAAGATGAGTATATCGCTCAAAGAAGCCAAAGAGACAAGATATTGGCTTTTTTTACTAGAAGAGTGTGGTTATCTAAACAAAGAAGTCACTATAACCACATACAAAAAAAGATCATTCAAACTAGCAGAATTATTTTTTCATATAGAAGAACTGATAAAAATACTAAGCTCTATAGTAAAAACTTCCAAACAACAATAGTTAAAAATTGAGAATGGAGAGTGGGATTTATTACATATATTTTCAATTTTCCATTCTCAACTTTCAATTAAAAAACAAAGTGGGGCTTTTAGAGATAAAACAGTTTTTATCTGTTAAAGCTTCATTTGTAGGACATGCCCGTCATGCAAATAGCTATAATTTAATAAACAAGGTAGGAAATATAGATGAAAAAGATCCTTTTAGTTTTGATAGGTGTTAGTGTAACTCTTTTGGCAGATTTTAGTAGAAGCAGTGAGGGAGTTGTAACAGATAGTGTGACAAATCTTCAGTGGCAAGATGACTATATAAAACTAGCCAACTGGAGAGATGCTATAGCCTACTGCAATGAGCTCTCTTTAGATGGTGGAGGATGGAGAGTGCCAAATAAAAATGAACTACTCTCTATAGTAGATTATACAAAATATAATCCTGTAATTGATAGTAGTTTTCAAAATACTACCTCGGGCTACTATTGGAGTTCTACTACCCATGCTAACTACAGTTCCAGTGCTTGGGTTGTCGGCTTTCGCAATGGCTTCTCGAACTACAACAATAAGGCATATAACTCCTATGTGCGTTGTGCTAGGTCCGGACAATAGATTTTTGATTATTGATAATCATTGACAATTTTTTTGACCTCTGATATAATGGGTGAATGAGTAAAAAAGATAAAGTTGATATGCTTTCCAAAATTGTCGATAGTTTATACAAACATAAAACTAAATGAAGATATAAAAAATATAAAAAGGATTTATGATGAGTAGTGCACCTGTACTTTTGCCAATTGTTTTTGTTCTGGCAGGGATCATAGCCTATGTGGCTCACAAGAAAAAATGGAAATGGGCAGATTATCTTTAAATAGGGTCAGTTGCCACCTTATAAATATCGATAGATCAAAATAACTTAACCTAATATAGAATTATATTTCAGAATGAAATATTTTCTTAACCTTTTTAAGAATCTTGCTAAAATATCATCAAAAGCAAAAAGGTGATAAAATGTGAAAAAGATAGAGATTGTAAAGGTTAAAGTTGAGATAATTAAGTCTAAACTTCTTGTATTTTTAGCAGTATCTGGAGGTAGTTTGGGTATATGCATTTAAGATTGATAATAGTGTATTTGCTACTGTATTATTTATCAGTTTTATAGTAGCAAGTTATGGAGTTTTTTCAAACATGCTAAAGCTTAGTGATTTATATAAAGAGTTGTTAAAGGGGTTAAAATTAGTAAAGAAGTTATTTTTGCAGTTTCATTTATAGTTGTTGGTATATTTGCAGTAATTGCTCACAAAAAGAAGTGGAAGATAGCTGACTATTTTTAGGTTACATTTGGGGTTTAACTCTTAACTTTTTTATGAATAATAAAGAATTAACAATGAATAGCGAATAATGAAAAATGAATAATTTTGGTAAGTATTGCGAAGCAATGCTTATCATTGATTGTTCATTGTTAGTTGTTAATTATTCACTATTTTAGAGTTTGTGGTATAATATTTTCATGGTATTAAAAAAGAAGATAGACTTGCTTGTTTCTAGTGGTAAAATAGAATGGAAAAAACATGCTTTACAAAGAATGTTTGAAAGGGTTATCTCAAGGGATGAAGTAAAACAAGCTGTTTTAGATGGTAAAATAATTGAAAAATATAAAGATGATTATCCATTTCCAAGCTTTTTAATTGCTTGTGTAGATAGAGATAAGCCTATTCATGTTGTTGTATCTTATGATGAAAAAGTTGATATTTGTTATATCATAACAACTTATGAACCTGATACAAAATATTTTTTAAAAGATTTGATAACTAGGAGAAAAGATGAAACAAACTGATGATAAATGCCCACTTTGTCAGGGATACAAATATAAATCAACAACAACATTTACTGTTGATTTGAAGTTTGGTGTAGTTGTGGTTCGTGATGTCCCTGCTTTAATTTGTGAACAATGTGGTGAAGAGTGGATTGCAGATAAAGAAGCAAGAGAGTTAGAAAATATCGTAAATGATGCAAGACAAAAACATAGCATGATAGAGGTTGCTAACTTTGCTGATCTATTAAAAGTAGCTAGTTAGAAATAATGAGGGCTCTATTTTTAATGAATAGCGAAAAATGAAAAATGAATAATTTTGGTATGCATCGCTTTGAGATACTTATCATTTGTTGTTCATTGTTAGTTATAAATTGTTCACTATTTTAGAGTTTGTGGTATAATATCTGCAACACAATATAAAAGGATTATGATATAGAGATTCAGTTTTCACAACATGCTTTAGATGTTATGGCAAGTAGAGATATATCAAAGAGATGGGTTTTTGATACTTTGAAAAGCTTTTCATTAAAGGTTTCTATATCAGATGTAGAAGAGTACTATTTTAAACAGGTTGATGAAGCTGATTTTCGATGTTTAAAAGTTGTGTATAATCCAAAGTTTATGAGAGTAGTAACAGTATATTTTGATAGAGGTATGAGAAAGAGAGGGTGTAAATGATTATCAAGTATGATGAAGTAACAGATAGTATATATTTTATCATTTCAGATGAAAAACCTTATGAGAGTCAAGAGGTTGAAGATGGTGTTATCATTGATTATGGTAAAGATGATGAGATCATTGCTATAGAGGTTTTAAAATTTAAAAAAGAGCATAGAGATATAAATATACCTGTTATTGGTAACTTTTTACTTAAAAAGGCTTCATAAACATTTGGGGTTTAACTCTTAACTTTTTTATGAATAATAAAGAATTAACAATGAATAGCGAAAAATGAATAATGAATAATTTTGATAAGTATTGCGAAGCAATGCTTATCATTGATTGTTCAAATTGTTAGTTATAAATTGTTAGTTATAAATTGTTTATACGGCAATTGACAATTCTTTTGACCTCTGATATAATGGGCGAATGGGAATTAAAGACTATTTGTTAAAAGAAATTGATAATTTAAGGGATAGAAGAAATCAAGCATTTAACATATTTTTTGCTTTGATTAGTGGTTCCGTTGCGATGATTGTTTATGTGTTGACTGGAGATAAATCTCTGTTTTCTCTGTTGATAGCATTGACAGGTTTTGTAGTTGCTGTTTTTGCCTTTGGTAAAGTTCACAAACTAAACCATAAGATAGATATTTTACTTAGAAAATTAAAGGATACAGATGATTGAGATTATTGCTTTTATTGCTGGTATAGTGATGTTGTTATTTGTTGGGTATGCTGTTTCTGATGTGTCTAACATAGGGTCAGGTGATAACCAATAACCAGAGATTTTGATGTAGCAAATTATCTTGATGACAATGAAGTTATAGCAGAATATATTTCTCAAATACTTGAAGATGGAGATATAGATGAACTTTTATCTGCCATAAATTCAATAGCTAGAGCAAAAGGGATGTCTAATATCTCTCAAAATAGTGGTTTAAGTAGAGAGAGTTTGTATAAAGCTTTCAAGTCTGGTTCTCATCCTAGATTTGAAACTGTGTTAAAAGTCTTAAATACTTTTGGTATAAAACTTCAAGCTGTTACTTAGCCTTGTAGGGTGGATAAAATCCACCTTAATAATATCTAACAACAAACACTTAGAAAAAGTTTTTCAAAAGTCCCGTAGGCTGGTGTAATGCTTCACCATAACGCTAATCAACCCAGTAGTAAGGTTTTCGTCTTTGATGTGCAACTGATAAAACTACAACTGTATCATTATCAATATCATAAAATATACTGTATGGAAATCTATGTAGCAAACATCTTCTCATACTATTTTCTACTTGAGGATACAATTTTGGAGATAAAACAATATTATCTATACTTTTTTGAACATCCTTTTTAAATCTATCACCTAACTTATCTTGTTGTAGATTATAGTATTGCTTAGCATCTTCTATCTCAAAAGATGCTAATTCTAAAATTTTTAATTTCATTCACTAAAAACTTGATCATACGAAAGCGTTTTGATTGTTCCTTCTTTATAAGCTTTGAGCCTTTTTTGGCTCTCTTGAATCCATATCTTATCAATCTCAATATCAGGTTTATTTAAACTATGTATCAAGTTTTCGATGATGATATATCTATCTTGTGGTTTCAAATGCATAGCTTCTTCTATGATTTCAGGTAAACTCATGATAATTTCCTTCTATATATAAACTATTTCTAAATTATAGCGAAAAATAGACTTATTTATATTTAAAAAATTAAAACTCTACCCATTGGGATTTATTCAAAATCTATATTTTTATCAAAATTTTAAAATCTTTCTCGCCTCTTATGGTATGTTCATAATACCTTTTTTGCCATATTGGCTTGTAATCTTTTTGGGTTCTGCTTTTGGATTGGTTGATATGGGCATAGTATTTTGAATCAACATGCTTTGAAAAATATTGCTTGATTGTTTTGATGATGTTTGGATACTCTGGGACATCTTTTGGTAAAGAGGGGTGGGGATAAAGAGGGGGTCAACTCACAAATAGAAGGTAATATTTAAGTTTTAGTTAGTTATAATATATAAAAATATCTAGAAAGGCTTATACATGTATGTGATAGAATTTCAAGCACCTATCAAAAATGGTCTGCTACACTTACCTAAAAATTATCAAGATTTATATGAAAGTCAAGAAGTTCAGGTGTTTATTATGCCTATTAAAAAAAAACAATCAGGATATTCATTTGATCCAAAGCAATTTTTTGGTGTATCAAAAATATCTAAAGATGAAATTGATCAATATTTACAAGATACCAAAAGTGAGTGGGACAATAATATAGATGATTTTAAGAGTCTTGACTTAAAAATAACAACTTTAAATATAAAATAAATGCCAAGAAAACCAAGAGTAGAAGATGCAGGGTTGCACCATATTATCAATCGGGGAGTTGCGAGA
>JAMOMX010000266.1 GCA_027066935.1 Sulfurimonas sp.
CAGCTTATAGAAAAGGGATATTTCCTTGGTACAACGACTCTGACCCTATCCTTTGGTGGTCTCCAGATCCTAGACTTGTACTATTTTTTGATGATATAAAAATCTCCAAAAGCCTCCAAAAAAGCCTCAACAAATATGAAGTAAGATTTGACACAAACTTTGAAGCTGTAATAGAAAAATGCAGAGAGATAAGAGTAAAAAATGATGAAAATACTTGGATACTAGAAGAGGTAATTGAAAAATATGTAGAGATACATAAGTTAGGATTTGCCATGAGTGCTGAAACATACCTTGATGGTGAGCTGGTTGGTGGGCTTTATGGTATACTGATGGGAAAAGTTTTTTGCGGAGAGTCTATGTTTGCTTTAAAAAGTGATGCATCTAAAGTAGCTTTAGTAAGACTTTCTTGGAAACTTCAAAAAGAGGGTTATAGTTTTATAGATTGTCAGATTCCCTCAGAGCATCTGAAAAGTATGGGTGCTAGGGAGATTGGGAGAGATGAGTTTTTGGATATGCTGGAGGTGGCCTTGGGGAAATAATACTATTTTAATTTAAATTTATGTAAAATAAAAGTATTAATTTTTACACTATTCTATAACTTAGAGGTTTTATATTGTTTAATCATAAAAATATACTTATAACTGGCGGTACAGGAAGTTTTGGTAAAAAGTTTACACAAATTTTATTAGAAAGATATAAACCGAATAAGATTATTATATATTCACGAGATGAGCAAAAACATTTTGAAATGCAACAAACTTTTAATGACTCTTGTATGCGTTATTTTGTAGGAGATGTGAGAGATTTTAAGCGTTTAAAAAAAGCGATGCAAGACGTGAATTTTGTTATTCATGCAGCTGCTATGAAACATGTGCATATTGCTGAATATAATCCTATGGAATGTATTAATACGAATATTCATGGAGCAGAATATGTTATAGATGCTGCAATTGACAGTGGTGTAGAAAAAGTAATAGCACTTTCTACTGATAAGGCAGCAAATCCTATAAATTTGTATGGTGCTACAAAATTAGCAAGTGATAAGCTTTTTGTAGCTGCAAATAATATGGTAGGAAAACGACAGACAAGATTTTCTGTGGTTCGTTATGGAAATGTGATTGGAAGTCGAGGTTCAGTAGTGCCATTTTTTAAAAAGCTTTTAAGTGATGGAAATGAACCTCTTCCTATTACAGATGAGAGGATGACTAGATTTTTAATTACACTTCAAGAAGGTGTAGATTTTGTGATTAAAAACTTTGAACGAATGCAAGGTGGAGAGATATTTATACCTAAGATTCCTTCAATGAAAATAATAGATTTGGCGATGGCAATGTCTGGAGATAGACCTTATAAATTAGTAGGTATTCGACCAGGTGAAAAGCTACATGAAGCGATGATTACAAGAGAAGATAGCCTAAGAACATTAGAGTTTGATAATCATTATGTAATCAAACCAACTATACAGTTTTCACAAGTGGTTGATTTTATGATAAATGCAATTGGTGAAGAGGGTACTTTAGTTAAAGATGGATTTGAGTATGCATCTGATACTAATGAACAGTGGTTGAATAAAAAAGAATTTATGGATATCTTATGATTTATTCTATGCCTTATGGAAAACAGACAATTTGTCAAGATGATATAGATGCAGTTAGTAAAGTATTGAGTGCAGATCTTATAACAACAGGTCCAAAAGTTAAAGAGTTTGAAGATGCACTATCTCTTTATTGTGGGGTAAAATATGCTGTGGCAGTTTCAAATGGTACTGCAGCTTTGCATTTAGTTTCATTGGTACTTTTAAAACCAGAAGATAAAGTTTTAACCACTCCAAACTCTTTTTTAGCAACTTCAAATTCTATTCTTTATGTAGGCGCAAAACCAGTTTTTATAGATATTTGTGAAGATGGAAATATTGATTTGGATTTATGTGAAAAAGAGCTTATTAAAGACCCTAAAATAAAAGCAATTTATGGTGTATCATTTTCAGGAAATATGCTAAATCAACAGAAATTAAAATGGCTAAAAGAGAAGTATGGGGTAATTATTGTAGAAGATAATGCACATGCTATTGGTGCTGAACAAGATAATATTAAAGCTGGGAGTTGTAAAAATAGTGATTGTTCAATTTTCTCATTTCATCCTGTAAAAAACTTAACTACTGGTGAGGGTGGAGCAATCACTACTAACTCAAAAGAGATTTATGAAAAATTGATGGTTCTTAGAAATCATGGCATGGAGAGAAAAGTAGATATCGCTCCTTGGTACTATGAAATGCACTCTTTAGGATTTAACTATCGTATAACTGATTTTCAATGTGCTTTGGGTCTAAGTCAGCTTGAAAAATTAGATGAGTTTTTAGAAAAAAGAAGAAGTATTGCTAGATGCTATCATAATGGTTTTGAAAATACAATTGTAAAACCACTTTATTCTTATAATGAAGGAAGTGCATATCATCTTTTTGTTGTTCGTATTAAGTCAAATTCTAAAAAAGAATTATTTGAAAAATTAATAGCACATGGAATTGGTGTACAACTTCATTACATTCCTATCAATAAACAGCCCTATTATAAAGGTTTAGGTTATGGAAATGAGAAGACTTCTGTGATGAATAAGTATTATGAAGAGGCTTTATCTCTTCCTATGTATCCACTTTTGAGTGCAGATGAACAGGGGCATGTAATTTCTTCATTGTTAGAGATTTTAAATGGCTAAACTTTTTATTATTATTCAAGCTAGAATGACTTCAACAAGGTTGCCTAAAAAAGTACTGTTGCCTTTGTGTGGTAGAACAGTTTTGGAAGTGATGTTAGATAGATTGAGTAGTTATACTGATAGTATTATCATAGCTACGACGAATGATGGTAGTGAAAAACCTATTGTTGAACTTTGCAAAAAACTAGATATAAAATATTATCGTGGTGATACGAACGATGTGCTTAGTCGATATTATGAAGCTGCAGTTGAATTTGGAGCAAAAGATGGGGATGTGATTGTTCGGTTGACTGGTGATTGTCCTTTAATAGATGAGAATGTGTTGTCAAGAATGATAGAGTTTTATCATAATAATAGTTTTGAATATGTGTCAAATTGTATAAAATGTACCTTTCCTAGAGGATTGGATGTAGAAATTTTTTCTTTTGAATTATTAAGGAAAGCAGATGAGAATATAACAACTTTAAGTGAAAAAGAGCATGTAACCCCTTATATAAAATCACATACAAGAGTAGGGAGTTTTGTGAATAACTACGATAATTCAAAGTACCGCTTGACACTAGATGAAGAAGATGATTATTTGGCGATTCAAGAAGTTTATAAAAAATTAGATTGTAGAGTTGATTTTTCTTATGAGGAGTTGATTTATGTACTTGAAAAAAATCCTCATATTTATGAGATAAATGCACATATAGAGCAGAAAAAAGTATGAAAATTCTTTTTCGAGCAGATTCATCTAGTGAAATTGGACTTGGTCATATTATGCGAGACTTAGTTTTGGTAAAGCAGTTTAAAGATGCAAATATCATGTTTGCTTGTCGAGATTTGGAAGGGAATATAAATCACAAAATTATAGAAGATGGCTATAGGTTAAAAATTTTGAAATCAAATGATATAAATGAGTTAGATAGTTTAATCAAAAATCTAAAAATAGATATAATTGTAATAGATCACTATGAAATTGATTATAAAGTTGAAAAACAACTCAAAATTCAAAATTCAAAACTTGAAATTTTCTCTTTAGATGATACTTATGAAAAACACCATTGTGATATTTTATTAAATCACAACATCAGTGCAGATGCAAGTAAATATGATGGATTGGTTCCAAATTGGTGTGAACTAAGATGTGGTTCAAAATATACTTTGCTTAGAGATGAATTTAAAGTTATGAGAAAAAAGAAAAAAGATATTGCACAAAATGGTAAATTAACTGTATTTATTGCTATGGGAGGCAGCGATCATTCCCATAAAAATATTGATATTTTAAAAGTCTTGGAAAAATTCCAAAATATTAATGTTCATGTCATAACAACAACTGCAAATCAGTATTTATCTGAGGTGAAAAAATATGTAGAAGATAAAGATAATATAACTTTATATATAAATACCAATCAGATTGCAAAGCTTATGCATAAAGCCACTTTTGCTATTGTAACTCCAAGTGTAACCATTAATGAAGTTATTTATATGAAGTTACCTTTTATTGCAATAAAAACAGCAGAAAATCAAAATGAAATATATGAATATTTATCTAATAATAACTATTTTGTATTAGAAAAATTTAATTCTATTAAGCTAAAAAATAATATTGAAGAATTAATAGATTTATTAAGCGTTGAACTTATAAACTTTATAGACCTCTCTTTAAGTGATAAAAAAATAATTCTAGAGTGGAGAAATAATCCAAAAATTTGCAAATGGATGTTTACCCAAAAGAAAATCGGATTAAGGGACCATCTAGCATATATTGAATCTTTAAAAACAAGGAAAGATAGATTATATTTTTTGGTAAAAAAAAATACAAAAGATATTGGTGTCATAGATTTTACAAGTATAGATATGAAAACTAAAACTACTAACTTTGGGATTTATGCAAACCCTGGCTTGAAAGGTGTAGGAAATTTATTGATGAAATCGTTAATTGATTATGCATTCAAAATCTTAAAAGTCAAAACAATAATTTCTGAAGTAATTAATTCAAATATTGTAGCAATTAAACTTTATCATAAATACAATTTTAAAGATATAGGAACGAAGAAAGTAAATCAAAAAAATGTAATTTGCATGGAGTTGAAAAATGAAAATAGGTAATTTTAACTTAGTAGCTGATGGAACATTTATTATTGCAGAACTTAGTGCAAACCATGGCAGTGATATTATTATTGCAAAGGAAACAATTAAAACAGCTTATGATATAGGGGCAAATGCTATCAAGCTTCAAACTTATACTCCTGATACATTAACATTAAATTGCAATAAAAATGACTTTATTATCAAAGGAGGTACTCTTTGGGATGATGAAAAATTGTATGATTTATATAAAGAAGCATCTCTTCCTTGGGAATGGCATCAAGAATTATTTGACTATGCAAGAGAGATAGGCATAGATATTTTTTCTTCTCCATTTGATAAAAGTGCTGTTGATTTTCTTGAACAATTTAATCCATCAGCTTATAAAATTGCTTCATTTGAGATTACTGATTATGAACTTGTGAGGTATATTGCTTCAAAAGGTAAGCCTATAATTATCTCAACAGGGATTGCTACGATAGATGAGATACAAGATGTTGTGGATATTTGTAGAAGTGAAGGAAATGAGGATATTATTTTGCTTAAATGTACATCTGCTTATCCAGCACCAATAGAGGATGCAAATCTTATTATGATAAAAAATTTGTCGGAAACATTTGGTGTTATTAGTGGATTTTCTGATCACACACTAGGAATTATAGCTCCAATTGTGGCTGTAACATTAGGAGCTAAAGTAATAGAAAAACATTTTATTTTAGATAAAAGTATTGGTGGTGCTGATGCTGATTTTTCTTTAGATAAAGATGAGTTTACACAGATGGTTAAGGCTATAAGAGATGCTGAAAAGCTTATTGGAAAAATTGACTATAGCATGAGTGAAAGTAAGAAAAAAAGTAGAAATTTTTCTAGAAGTTTGTATCTCTCAAAAGATATCAAAAAAGGTGAAAAATTTACAGAAGAAAATATTTGTTCAGTTCGTCCAGGGTATGGATTGCATCCAAAGTATTTAAAAGATATTTTAGGAAAATGTGCAAATAAAAATTATACTTTTGGGGATAGGTTAGATTTTGAAGCTTTTTAATCAAGGTTTATTATGAATATAAATATCTTAGATTGCACTTTAAGAGATGGCGGATATATAAATAATTGGAACTTTTCAAATAAGCAGATAAGAAATATTATAAAAGCACTTGAAAATTCAAGTATCGATATTATAGAGTGTGGTTATCTGAGTGACAAAAAAGGTTTAGAACATAATTCTACACTTTTTAAAGATATAAATTCACTTAATTTAGCATTAAACTTTACTGATAATAGTTCAAATAAAGTAGTAATGATAAATTTTGGTGATTTTGATATGAAGAATTTACCACCTCAAAGCCAAGCAAAAATAGATGGCATAAGATTGGCATTTCACAAGAAAGATATTAAAAATGCACTGCGAAATTCAAAGCAAATTATTGCATTAGGATATAAACTTTATATTCAGCCAATGGTGACAAAAAATTATCAAGATATAGAGTTTTTAGCATTGATAAAAGAGGTCAATAAACTAAGTGCATATGCTTTTTATATTGTTGATAGTTTTGGTTCTATGACACTAAATGAGTTTAATAGATATATGATTTTAGCGGATAATAATTTAAAAAATAGTATCTTTTTAGGTTATCACTCTCATAATAATATGCAATTAGCTTTTTCAAATGCAATTAATATGTGTGATATGAAAATAAAAAGAGATATTATCATTGATTCTAGTATTTATGGTATTGGAAGAGGTGCAGGAAATTTAAATACAGAATTAATTGTGGATTATCTTAATAATTCATTTAAGAAGGTTTACAACACACTACCTTTACTTGAAACAATAGATGAATTTTTAAGCTCTCTTATGAATAAAAATCCTTGGGGATTTTCACCAGCACAATATCTCTCTGCATCTTATAATTGTCATCCTAATTATTCTACTTATTTAATTGATAAAAATACAAATCACATAGTTGGAGTTAGAAAGATTTTAGAAAAACTTCCAGATGAAAATAAATTATCTTTTAATAAAAAATTAATTGAAACATTATATAGAGAATCTCTTTTAGAGACAAAAACATCTATAAAAGGTGTTTTAAATATTCCTAATAATAAAAAAGTATTATTAGTGGCTTCTGGAAAAAGTGTCAAAGAGTGTAGAAATTTACTAGAGAAAAAAGTAAGAGATGACGATTATATAATAATAGCTTTAAATCATAAGCCAACTTTTGATTGTGATTATTATTTTTTTTCAAATCAAAAAAGATTTGATGGATTTAAATCAAGATTACCAATAGAAAAAATAGTCATTACTAGTAATATATCATCTGATATAGATTTGAAAATAGTATTAGATATCAAGTTATTAGTTTTTATAGAAGATAAGTTTGTAACAAATGTGGCAATAGTTGCTATTAATTATTTAATTTCTCAAAATATTGGAAAAGTAGAAATTATTGGATTGGATGGGTATAAAATTAATGTTGATAATTATAACTATCATGAGACGAGTATAGTTGTAGATGATTTTGTACTAATAGAGCAAAATGAAATATTAAGTAAAGCATTGGCTTTACTGAAAAAAAAGATTATAGTAGAGCTATTAACTCCATCTATTTTTAAAAAAGATATTGAACTTAGAATTTTAGGTGTTATTCCTGCTAGATATAAGTCTAGTAGATTTGAAGGTAAACCATTATGTTTAATCAAAAATATACCAATGATAAAAAGAACATATATGCAAGCTAGTAAATCAAATCAATTAACCAAATTAATTGTAGCAACTGATAGTGATAAAATAAAAAAGTATTGTGAAAAAGAGAATATTCCAGTAGTTATGACAAGTGAAAATTGTTTAACAGGAACAGATAGGATATCCGAAGTTGCTTCTGTTTTTCATTATGATTTATATGTAAATATTCAAGGTGATGAGCCAGTAATTGATCCTACTAGTATAGATGAGATAATAGAAGATTTTAAAAAACATGGAGACAAATATATAGCCTATAATCTTTATAAAATAATAGATGCAAGAAGTGAAATAGATAGTGATACTATTATCAAGACTATAGTAAATGAAGTTGATGAATTGATGTACATGTCAAGGCTTGGTATACCTTTTAATAAATCTATAAATAAGCCAATATTTAAAAAACAAGTTTGTGTATATGGTTTTACAAAAAAAGCATTAGAGGTCTTTTCTAGTAGAAATAAAACATTAAATGAGCAATTTGAAGATATTGAAATATTAAGATTTTTGGATATGGGGTATAAAGTAAAAATGAAAGAGACAACTGTTGATTCAATCTCTGTTGATGTTTTTGATGATGTAAAAAGAGTAGAAGATTTTTTAAATAAAAATGGACTTGATTGATGATAAAAAATATATTGTTTGATTTTGATGGTGTGATTTTAGATAGTATGCCTATACGAGAGTATGGGTTCAAGAAGATTTTTGAAAAGTATAGTAAAAAACTAGTTGAACAACTTTTAGAGTATCATAATAAGAATGGTGGTTTATCCAGGTATGTTAAAATTAGATATTTTTACGAAAAGTTATTAAATGAAAATATATCAGATAATGAAGTGAATATCATAGCTGAAAAATTTTCTAATATTATGCGAGTAGAACTTATTAACAAGAAATATCTTATTTGTGATACTATAAATTTTATTAAAAATAATTATGAAGAATATAATTTACATATAGTTTCTGGCTCAGATGAGAAAGAACTCAAGTTTTTATGTAAAGAGTTAAGTATTGAAAAATATTTTATCTCTATTTATGGGTCTCCAACTCATAAAAATGATTTAGTTAAAAATATTTTGAATACTTATAATTATGAAAGAAATGAAACAATTTTGGTTGGTGATAGTTTTAATGATTATGAAGCATCAAAAGTTAATGGAATAAATTTTTATGGATATAATAATATTGAATTAGGTAGTTTATCAAAAAATTATTTAAAAGATTATAAGGAGTTAAATAAATGAATTATTTAGTTACTGGAGTAGCAGGATTCATAGGCTCAGCAATAGCAAAAAAGTTAATAGTTTTAGGAAATAAGGTTGTAGGTATTGATAATTTATCGACAGGAAAAATAGATAATATTCCACATGGTGTAGAATTTTATAAAATTGATATAAATGATTATAAAAAATTAAGTGAACTTAATATATTGAATTTTGATGCTATATTGCATTTAGCATCACAGAGTTCAGGTGAAATTAGTTATGAGAATCCTGAATATGATTTAAAAACAAATGCAATAGGAACATTTAATTTATTAAAATTATGTATTAAAAACAATATTAGTAGATTTATATATACTTCAACGGTTGGTGTTTATGGAATACATAAAAATGTTCCTACTTTAGAAAGTGATGAGACTTTACCAATCTCTTACTATGGTATAAGTAAA
Source organism: Sulfurimonas sp. (assembly GCA_027066935.1). Taxonomy (GTDB): domain Bacteria; phylum Campylobacterota; class Campylobacteria; order Campylobacterales; family Sulfurimonadaceae; genus Sulfurimonas. The sequence continues at coordinate 9,195 of JAMOMX010000266.1, forward strand.
TTAGCAGGTGAACATTATGTGCGTAATTTTATGGATAGGCTAGATATTACAATATTTAGATTAACAAATACATATGGTCCTGGACAAAATATTAATAATATAAGACAAGGAATGGTAAGCATATATTTGGCTTATTTATTAAGAAATAAAGAAATTCATGTAAAAGGATCTTCGGATAGGTATAGGGATCATATTTTTATAGATGATGTAGTTGATATATTTATTGATAGTTTATCTAATAGCAAATCAATTGGTAATATATATAATTTAAGTACAGGAGAAAAAACAACTATAAAAGAACTTATTTCTAAGTTGTTAAGTAATTGGGGAGATAAAAAATATCCTGTAAAATATGAAGGAAATACACCTGGTGATATTTTTGGAATATATTTGGATAATTCAAATTTGAAAAAAGATTTTGATAAAAAAGTATTTATATCTTTAGATGATGGCTTAAATAAATTTATAAATTGGAGTAAAACAATACAAAAGGAAAAAATAAGTGAAATATAATTATTATAAATTCTCTTCAAATAGAAGTATAGAAGATGCAAAAAAAATATTTTTTCAAAGACTAGAAGATGCATCATATATATTTAGTAAGTATAAAAACGACTTTGAAACAAGAGATTGCCCCTATTGTGGAAGTACATCTTATAGAAATATAGATTATTTTCACAAGATGTATGGAATTGATAAATGCAATGTATGTGGTTCTTCTTTTATAAATCCTATACCAAATATTGATGCTTTAAGTGATTATTATGAAAACTGTTTATGTAATAGGCAATTATCCAAGGTTATAAAGCAAAGATATGATAGCAACAATTTTATAAATGATGATAGAGTACAACTAATTATTAATTTAATTGATAAAAATTTTAAAAATGAAAATGAAACTAAAATTATAAAAATTTTAGAGGTAGGATGTAATAATGGTGCTTTCTTATCAAAGTTAAGACAAGCTCTAGAATTTAATTATAC
>JAMOMX010000267.1 GCA_027066935.1 Sulfurimonas sp.
AAGCACATTTTTTTCTGTATAATTTCGGCTCTTTTAAGAAGTCAATTTGTTCCGGATTAGCTCAGCGGTAGAGTAGGTGACTGTTAATCACTTGGTCACTGGTTCGAATCCAGTATCCGGAGCCACATTTCCCCAACCTCCCAATACAGCATTTTTTGATAAAGATAAAGCTAAAAATCCCTCAAACTATGATACCACTCCACTTAGATTATACAAAGTGAGTAACACTTTTTATTACAGAAGACGATATGCTAAAAAGCTCATTCGTATTTCACTTAGAACTAAGAATATTAAAGAAGCTTTAAATCGTAAAAAGGTTTTAGACCTTTTAAAAGGTAGTGAATTGTTTAAATTAGAGATGGGTGATTTCAAGCTTATGTTTGAGTACGATACCGAAGAATAACTAAGAATAGCACTTGAACAAATCAAGGAAATGTAAATCAATACTCAATTAGAAAAATTCAGAGAAGCTAAAGTATTGCCATGATTTTTCCGTTGATTGATAAATTTGTTTCCATTTGTTTTATTCTCCGTGATTTGTAATTATTAAAAAATTGTTATTGCGATAAATTATTGTCCCTAGATATTTGATTTCCAAAAATGTGATTCTGTAAAGTGGCTTGTTATTGGGTGCTCTGATACGATTTGTTTTAATTATAATTTTAAAGTCTGCTCCACTATCTCCAATAAATGAAGAGGTGGTGCTTGTTTTATTTTTCTCTACCTTTCTTAGTCTTCTTCTGATATAAGTGTTTTTTTGAAAATAGAGATAATAAGGTATTTTTTTCTCTTTAATGATTTTTTCTATACCCTCTTTTATCTCTGAAGGTAAGGAATAATAAATTTTTTTATAGAGGAACATGGATAAGGATAATTGTGAAGTAGTAATAACTCTAATTTTATGTTGTCGCTTCCAACCGTCAAGGGATCGAATAATAAAGTAGTCCGCACCATTCTTTAAATCTTTTGTGAGATACTTCATAATGTATCGAGTGCTATAATTGATACCATTTCTAAATTGTGCTTTTTCAAAATCAGTTTGTAATAGTTTAAACTCTATCGCTACCTTTTGAAAAGTCTTTTTTACTGTTTTAAAATCTATAACTTTGTTATATTTAGTATGTTCTTTTTCAAACTCATAATCCATTTTAAAAATTTCGCCATTAGTCTTATTAATAAGTGAAATACCTGATAGATAGCTCTTCTGTTTGTTCTCTTTGAGTTCTTTGTATAGTTCTGTTTGTTGTAGTTTTTTTGTTGCACTTATGGTTTTCAATTTGGTTCTCCTAATATTTTTTGATATTGGTGAACCTAAAAGGGTCAGGAAGTTATATATTTTTTATAAAAACTTTTTATATCTTGGTTATAGGAGTAAAAAAGTGAAAAGAAGAAAAAAGTTATGAGTAAAAATAACAATAATCTAGTTCTCATCACTTATAAAACTTAGTTATATAAGATTTTATTTATTAAGACTATTGTTGATATACTTTAAATTATTAAATTAATTTTCAAAGGAAAACAAAATGAAAAAAATATTAATAAGCGTATTGCTTACAATTGGATTAGGAAGCTCTGCATTAATGGCAGATTATGAGGTGTTTGTAAATAAGACAAATGAAGCAATGACAGGTGGTCAAGAAATATTCTTCGGGAAAATTTCTGATTATGAAGTTAAAGCACAAGAGATTGTAAAATCTTTAAAAAATGGTGTAACTAATCCTCCAGCAGGAATTAGTCAAACTACTTGGAATACAATGAGAAATACTTTAGCACATGGTTTAACAGGATTTGGAACAGGACTAATTTTTAGTATGTTTTCTCCTTTTATTAATGATATGTATGCAGATCAAGAGTATATCCTTGTAAAGACAGATGGTGCTGATTATAAAGCAGTAACATTTATAGGTGATAAACATCCAGCATTAAGTGAAGCAGAGATTAAATCTTTGTTATCTAGATATTAAAAAAACCATCCTATAAAGAATAGCTGAAAGCAAAGCTATTTTTTATAGACATAGGGATATTGTTTGATTTTTTGAGTATTTAAATTTTTTTAAATACTCAAATGATCAAATACTAAAGTATAAGCACTATATAAAAGCTTATATATTTTGGTCAATGTTC
>JAMOMX010000268.1 GCA_027066935.1 Sulfurimonas sp.
TTTTTTCTCCTATAATAAAATGCTTTCCGTTATAATATCATAAAAGTAATTGGAATTATCTAATTTTAACAAAAAATATAAAATTTTATTTTAGTATTATAAAAAACTTATTTAGTTATTTTGTCAGAATTGTGTGGCTACGGTTGGGTCTATTTACATGTAATTTTTGTTTAGTGTGCTGAAAAGCATGGTTGTAAGTAAGCTTATGTTGTAAAATTGTTGGTGCTGTAGCACCAGAAAAAACTTTAAATTGTCTTACAATAAAGCATATAAATATTGTAAAAATTTAAAATTTAAAGCTACTAGTAATTGAAGTCTACCTACTCTAAGTACATTAAAATAATAGCTAACTTTGAATTTACAGAAAATTTTTGATGTGACTATTTTCTGCTCACTACTATTTGCTATAACTTCTTTTCGGTCACTATAATATAATGCTTGTAAAGTGAAAATTACTACTACTTGCATATATTTTTTTGTCATTTTGTACCCTTTAGGTACAATCGCGATTGTATGTATTGAATTAACTTAAGCTTAAAAGAATAGTACACGATTAATGAGAACTATATTTTGGAAAAATAATATTTTTTTTCCTATTCAATTAGGATAAATTATAGTATGAACATTTTTATGAAGAAATGATTACTATAACGTGTTTAGTGTTTTTACAGATGTCCTAATGTCTTGTACTCTAACTCCTGTGAGTAATTCTATAAACCTATTATTATCTATATAATCAACTAATATGTCATTGTATCGCTTTATGGTTCCAACATCATATTTAGATTCTTTATCGGGATATTTTTCATCATAATAAGTTATTAAGTTTTGTGCTATACCATCTTGAGTTATATTTCCTTTTTGTAAACAATCATAAATATAAAACATATCAGCTAATTTTTCTTGTTTTGATAATAAATTTTTACTTTCAAAGCACTTACCTTTTTTCGGGCATACTTTTGTATCAGATTTTTGTAACTTATTCTCTAAGACTTCAACAGGTGCAAGCTTCTTCTTATCTATAGTTTTTTTAATATGTTCTATATAAGCTATGATTTCATCTTTTGGTAATGTTAAATTTATCTCTACTTTAGGGGTAGCACTAACCAAGTCATCAGTTTTAATTTTCGGTCTTTTAAAATTATTTTCTATGTTATTATTATCCGTTGAGTAAGGCACCCCTTTAAAATCTTTTTCCTCATCTTTCCATTTATCTTTAATAATAGTTGTAATAATATTATATCCATCCATATTTTGAATGTATGTAGTTTTTTTATCATATTTTTCTTCTTCTGCCAGTTCTTCTTCTTGAGTGTATGCTAAAATATTCGCGTTATGAAGTATTTTAATAATTTGATATATTCTTTTATAACGAGGTTCTTCATATATTTTAAATTTTTCAAGTTCACTAAACGGAATGGTGTCTATTTGATTGATTTTATGGCATAACCAACCATAATGAGATATTTTTTTTTCTATATTTATTTCATTTATATTCATTTTATTTATTTTATTCTTGAAATAATAATCTATAACCTCATCAACTTGCTTTTGATAGTAACTATCTCTAATTGCCATTTCATAAGCTATACATTGAGTCAGTTCATAATCTGCAAACTTTTCAATATCTGTGTAAATAGGACTATTTCTTTTAAGTACATTATTCATTGATGCACCTCATTCAAGTAATCACTCCTCCATCAAAAAGATTATATTCTTTATCTCTTGGTTTTGTTTTTTTAATCCCTATATCTGTAAGGGACGTTATTTTACGTGCCATAGAACCTCTTTTGGAGATAGTTTCAGGGATATACCAAATTAAAAAAGTTATCCCTAAAAAGTTTAGATTATTGTAGCATACCTGAGACTATACCAGACAATAAAAAGCTTAGAAGTGTTTGTTCAAGAGGTTTCAATAGAGTGTATTTGATGAAGTTAGATTATAAGTTGGTGGAGCTGTGGAGAATCGAACTCCAGTCCAAAAACCAACTACCCATGACGTCTACAAGTTTAGAGAGATTGTTTGGTTTAATCTTGCTTCACACAACCTGCAAAGCTACGCAAGACGAGCCTCAGAAGTTCATTGTTTTGGTGAGACAACCGAACAATATATCTATATAAG
>JAMOMX010000269.1 GCA_027066935.1 Sulfurimonas sp.
ATTCGACTCAGGGATTTTTTTTCATGAGTTGTTATCTCAATGTTTCTAGATTTTGCAAGTGAATTTATGAGTTTTATATTTTCATCTATTTTATTTGAAGTGGACATATGTAGTTTATGAACCTCTATATTTTCATCTTGTAGCATTTCAACTACTACATTTCTACCATAAAGTGTAATAACATTATCAAAAAATGATTTTTTCTTCTTATATTCTTGTGAATCGTTCACTGTTTGTCTCCCTAAAATCGGGATATTTCCCATTATATTTTTTTATTAATTAGCAATATTATACACTATTTCAGTTTTGTTGGCGATAGTTTTTATCTCATGAGCTACTAAGTTTTCAATTTCTAAACTCATAAACTCTTTTATTGACTTTATATTATTTATTGCAATAGTTTTTAAAACTAAACCTCTATAAGCTTTTGCCCAGTGGCTAACAACTTTTCCATTTTTTAAAAATTTCAAGGTAGTATAATGTTTATTTGATTTATAAAATTTATCATAATATCCTGCGCGTAAGTCAAGTATATCATCATTTGCTAGCAGTAAGTCTAGTTGATATGAAAATCTGTCTTTATAAAATTTATCAGGAGCAATATCACCAATACTGTTTCCCTGTTTTACTTTATAGTTTGCAATTGTATCACCAGCATAGATGGGACCATAAAGATTTGAAAAAATTATAGTATTTTTTTTAATGTATTCTTTTGCATCAAGACTAAGTTTACTAAACTCTAAATAATCATAAGCTACTCCACTATATCTCTCAACGGCATAGATTAATGGTGAGTGAAAAATATCTACTATATAAGATTCACATTCACTAAATTTTTTAAATCCAAATAAATTTTTAATTTTTTCTTCATCTTTAGCGTTTACTATATCGTTATATATTTTTAATATTTCATCTCTTGCATTAGTCGCACCAAGCATATCTTGAGCTGCAATATTACCACCACTTTTTTTACTCTCAGATGGAGAAAACAAAATTTTCAACATTTATATCCCTTTAAATTATCTTTGAAGTATATTATTAAAACAATATTTTACACATTAATTTTGTAATTTTTACTATTTACAAATAAATCCCTTGACATTAAAAAGGTATTTAACTATAATTCTGACTCAATTTCGATGCTGCCATAGCTCAGTTGGCTAGAGCAGTTGATTTGTAATCAACAGGCCCGGGGTTCAAATCCTCGTGGCAGCACCATTGAAATAGAATATTAGAAACAGTGTTAGACCAAATAATAATGGTGGGATAGTCAAGTGGCCAACGACGGCAGACTGTAAATCTGCTCCCTATGGGTTCAGAGGTTCGACTCCTCTTCCCACCACCATTTTTTTGACTGATGCGGGTGTAACTCAGTGGCTAGAGTTCCTGCCTTCCAAGCAGGCTGTCGAGGGTTCGAATCCCTTCACCCGCTCCATTTAAGTCAAAAAACATTTTGGAAGCTGAAGTACAATTTCAACAAAATTAACTTCAAATATAATGTATATATAATTTATTATATAAATATCTATATAGCTTTTTATCTAAATTACAAAAAAACTAATATTATTTAAATTATAAATGTTAAAGAATCATGCAATTATTGCTTATAGAATTGTTGGATTCATATAAACCATGAGTTGTGAGGCGTAATCTTAAAGTGTACATCGGTACGCTAAAAGACTGCAGCGAAGCAAATTGTGACTTATATGAAGTCAAGAGCTGTCGTGGCTCAGGGGTAGAGCACTTCCTTGGTAAGGAAGAGGCCGTGGGTTCAATTCCCACCGTCAGCACCATTTTAAACTATAAAAAAGAAGTATATTTTCTTAAAAAACTTGTTTTTTATAGCTTTAGGGGAGTGTAGGGGCATTTTGCTTTTGCTGTTAAAATGGGCTTTTACCCATTTTGACATACAAATTGCAATACTTAAGCAATAATTGAATGATTTTTGGGTATAATCCCGTTTCAATTCACATTTAAAGTCGGAGGACACTATGGCAAAAGAAAAGTTTGAGCGTAATAAACCGCATGTAAACATCGGAACAATTGGTCACGTTGATCATGGTAAAACAACATTAACAGCAGCAATTACTGCAGTATTAGCAGTAACAAACGGTGCAGA
>JAMOMX010000270.1 GCA_027066935.1 Sulfurimonas sp.
TGGTGCTTTTGTAAACTCTGGTCAAGTTTGTATCTCCCTTCAAAGAATCTATGTAGATAGCTCCGTTTATGATGAATTTGCAGCTAAGATGGCAAATGAATCTGAAAAATTAATAGTTGGATCGCCCTATGATGAAGATACTTTTATGGGTCCACTTATAGATGCAGAAGCTTGTGAGCGTGCTATGGGTTGGGTGAAAAGTGCAATAGATGAGGGAGCTCGTGCATTATTAGAACCTAAGATAGATGGTAGAATATTTCACCCATGTGTTATGGCAGATGTACGTGATGATATGGCTATTGTTTGTGAAGAGGTTTTTGCTCCAATAGTTTCTCTTGTTAAAGTTAATGGTTTTGATGATGCTCTTCCTCGAATGAATAACTCACCTTATGGTTTGCAATTTTCAATATTTACAAATGACTTAACACTTACAAAAAGAGCAATTAGTGAACTCGATGCTGGTGGGATAGTTATAAATGATATGCCAACTCTTCGTTTTGACATTCAGCCTTATGGTGGTGTAAAACTTAGTGGGGTAGGGCGAGAGGGTCCAAAGTTTGCTATAGAAGAATTTACAGAGATTAAATCAGTAGTGATATGTTAAAAAAACAAGTAATAATCTCTGCTTGTTTACTTGGTGAGAATTGTCGTTATGATGCTCAAACTAAAGTTAATAAAGAGATTTTACACAAATATAAAGATTATGAAATTATCCCATTTTGTCCAGAAGCACCACTTTTTGGAACTCCTAGACAGAGAATATCTGTTATAGAAATCAACGGAAAAAATAGAATAATAACTAATGAGACAAACGAAGATGTCACGCAAAAACTTCAAGATGAAATCAACTCTTTTATAATTAAATACCCACAAGTTAAAGAGATAGTATTAAAATCAAAAAGTCCATCTTGCGGATTAGGCACAACTCCAGTTTTGGATGAAGATAAATTTTTTTTAAAATATGGCAATGGGATAGCAGCGGAGATATTTTTAAAGCAATTTCACTACACTAATATAAGAGATGAAATAAATTAGTTCTAAATAAAAGCATTTTTTAGATATAATCGCGTAATTTTATATGCGAGAATATTAATGAATATTAGAGAAGAATTTTTAAAGTTTTTTGAATCAAAAAACCATGCACGGATAGCATCGGCACCATTAGTGCCAGAAGATGCTACTTTGCTTTTTAACAATGCGGGGATGGTTCCTTTTAAGTCGATTTTTACAGGTGAGATTCCAGCTCCAAATAATCCTCGTGCTACCTCATGTCAAACCTGTTTACGAGCAGGTGGAAAACATAATGATTTAGAAAATGTTGGTCATACTTCACGTCATCATACATTTTTTGAGATGCTTGGTAATTTTAGTTTTGGAGATTATTTTAAAGAAGAAGCTATAGATTTTGCTTGGGAATTTTTAACTAAAAACCTTGAGCTTCCAGTTGAAAAGCTTTGGATAACAGTTCATGACAGTGATGATGAAGCTGAAAAGCTATGGCTACGACATGTACCACTAAGTCGTATAAAAAGACTTGGAGATGTTGATAATTTTTGGTCGATGGGTGATACAGGAGCATGTGGACCTTGTTCTGAGATTTTTTATGACCAAGGTGCAAAAAACTTTTCATCTGATGAGGATTATTTAGGTGGGGAGGGTGATAGGTTTTTAGAAATTTGGAACCTTGTATTTATGCAGTATGAACGTCAAGCTGATGGAAAAATGTTACCTCTTCCAAAACCATCTATCGATACAGGGATGGGACTAGAGCGTGTTGTGGCAATTAAAGAGGGTAAACAGTCAAACTATGATTCTTCTTTATTTATGCCAATCATCAATGATGTACAAGAGCTTATAGGTAAAAAGTATGAGTATAAAAGTGGAGCATCTTACCGCGTTATAGCGGATCATATTCGTACATCTGTGTTTTTATTGTCTCAGGGTATAAACTTTTCAAATGAGGGTCGTGGTTATGTCCTTCGTAGAATACTTCGCCGTGCTGTTCGTCATGGTTATTTACTTGGGTTTAGAAAACCTTTTATGTATAAACTCGTTGATACAATTATAGAAATTATGGGTACAGAATATGATTACTTAAAAACAAAAGCAAATGT
>JAMOMX010000271.1 GCA_027066935.1 Sulfurimonas sp.
CCCACTGGTAAGGTAACAATGGCAGAAATAAAAAGAAATTGCCAATATCGAGATGATTTTACAGCTAGTTTATTTGAACAAAAGATCGCTTATTAAGAAAATTTTTATTTTTCATGGGATTTACCTAATTAAAGAGTAAATAGGTTTTGGTATAAGTTTTGATTTATTTTTCTTTCATATTCCAAATCACTATTTTTGATTTTCTTTTTTTTGTAGTATTCTTGAAATTTTTCAGAATAAATATCTTCTGATGGTCTATAATATAATACTTATTTTCAAAATTGTTTGTTACATATACTAAAGTATATCCCTATTAATTCTTAAGTAAAAAATTTTATTTATAAATATGTTAAAAATTCGTATTGTTGGAGTTTATGGATGGTGTCAGAAGCGAGACTTGAACTCGCGACCCCCGGCTTATGAGACCAGTGCTCTAACCAGCTGAGCTACCCTGACATCCGTTTGTAGGTCGGAATTATAACCATCTAAAGCTTAAAAATAAATATAATAGTACTGTGTTATTTAATAGTATCTTTTTCCCACATTATATAATTATGCCAAATTCCACTTGGAGCGCTCTGTATATTTTTAATTTTCTTATTTACAGCAGTTATAGAGTTTGGTATATATAAAAAAAGATACGGGTTTTCATCAGTTATCATCTTAAACATCTCCCTCCACATTTGTGATAATTTTTTTCTATCTATTACACTTTGAGATTTTTCTATCATTTTATCCATTTTTGCATTTTTATATCCAACTAAATTAAACCCACCTTTCTTGTCATTATCACTATGCCAAAACATATATGGGTCTGGTGTTGGAGAGAGTCCCCATCCTAAAAGTATTGCATCAAATTTATGTGGGAAAACAACCATATTTAAGAATGCTTGCCACTCCATAACCCTTAACTTTACAACAACACCAGCTTTCTTTAGTTGATATTGCAATATTTCAGCGGCATATGGGCGAATGGGGCTTGAATTTGAAGTAACTATCTCAAAAACAAATGGATTTTCCTTATTAAAGCCTGCTTCTTTTAATAGTTTTTTAGCTTTATTTATATCTTTGATTGGTGCTTTTACATCTTCATTGTAAGCACTTGAACTTGGAAGAAATGGACCAGTACAAACTTTTGCATGATTAAAAAACAAAATATCTACTATCTCTTGTCGGTCAATTGCCAAGGAGAGAGCTTCTCTGATTTTTGGGTTTTTAAACTTTTCTAATCTAAGGTTTAGCCCTAAATATGTATAAGATGAGCTTATTTTTTCATAAATATTAAACCTATCAAAAAAATCTTTGGTTAATTGTCTTTCATACTGCATAGGCTCAACACTACCAATATCTAATGCTCCTGATTTTAACATTAAAAAGCGTGTCATTGGATCTGCTATTACATGAAAAGATATCTTATCAATCTTGGGACGCCCTTTAAAGTAGTTGTCATTAGCTGCTAAAATTATATTTTTTGAATGTTCAAGGAGTTCTAACTTATACGGTCCTGTGCCTACTGGATTTGTATTAAAAGGTGAACTCATAAGATTTTGTTCATCTTTGAGTATATGCTCTGGTAATAGCCCCATCATCCATGTCTCCAAAGCTTTAAAATATCCCTTTTTATAGATAACTTTAACTTTGTATTTATCAATCGCAACTACATCTTTTACAAAACGAAAACTTGCACTATAGGGTGATGAAATTTTTGAAGAGATTAATGTTTTGTATGTAAAGATAACATCTTTTGAAGTAAAAGGGGTCCCATCGTGCCATAATACACCAGAATTTAACTCAAAAATTAAAGTTTTATCATCTTCATAGTAAAACTTCTTTGCTAAATCACCTATGATAGTTGAGTTATCTTTATCATATTTTACAAGTCCATTAAATAAAAATCTAGCAATTTCTGATGAACTAGAGTCAGTTGCTAAAATGGGATTTAATCTTGATGGATTTGTACTTGTGGCTAAATGCAAAGTTGAAGCAAATAGCTCAAGTGATATCAACAATGCAATAAAAAAACGCAAAATTATTGAATAACCTTATCGTTTACAGTTAGATTTCCATCATCTATTTTTATATTAAATATAAAATTATCGTTTTGCTCTTTTGCAAAACTCTGTGTCATTACTAAAATTGGTTGTGCTTGACTAAGTTCAATAAACATTTTTTTTGATATTTTTATTAATAAATCTATATTCATATTTTTACTAATATTATTTATATTTTCTTGTTTGTTCGCTAAAATAACATTTGGTGGAAAAACAACATCTACCTTTAAACTAACCCCGCCTAAGTCTTCACTTTTATTTACAGTAACCTTACTTAGTGAAAAATCAGCAATTTTGAGTTCTAGCCCTTTTAATAGTAGTGATATTATCTTCTCTGTCATCTGCTCTTGTAATGTTTGATCTATTTTAGCTTGATTAGCAAGCTCTATAATTTGCTCAAAAATATCTTTATCAAGTTTTGTTAATGACATATCATATATAAAACCATCTATATCAACTATAACTTTAGGAGTATCTACAATTAATTTATCAAAAGTTGTTTTTGCAAAAAAATCTATTTTTTTATTTTTAGTATTTGTTGAAATATCAAAATCTATATTATTAAAAATAATTTCTGATTTATTAAAGTCTTTAGCATATACATTTAATGCTATATGTTTAATTTTAGAATTTATACTATAGTTTGTTTTTGATTTAAACACTAAAGATTCACTAATATCAGAAAATAAAATATCAATTTTTTGAGAATTTCCATCTACTTTAAAAAATATTTCATCTATTTTTGAATTAAGTTTTTCTGGAGCCAACAAAATTCCACTTCCGTTAAAAGTAGCACCTCTAAGTTTAACATCTATTTTATACCCAGATGATAAAGTATGACTCTCCTCAATATCTTTTATATGCCCACTAAAAACTTTAGATAAAATATTGTAATTTAAATAATATCCAAAACCTTTGTTATATAAGAAATCAGAAATATACCTAGATAGTTCAACATCACTCTCTTTTATATTATCTATTATATTTTCAGATAGTTTTAGTGGATAAATATCTATAGATACGCCGTCAGTTAGTGGTATGTTACTATATTGTATTTTTACCTCAAGTATTGTGCCCTCTACCATGTTATTTAGGTATATTGGTATTTTAGGACTTGAGAATTGATTTAAGTATGTTATAAACTTATCAGCATCTTTAACATAAACAATATAATGTCTATTAGATTTTAAATAAGTTGAATCTGATTTAATATTATCTATCTCTAAACCAAAAGAGTTTAAAACTTCTATTCTATCTCTTAAAACTTTCTCTACTGCTTTATTTCCAAAAAATGGAAGCGCAACTATCACACTTAAAATAACAACTGATAGTATGGTCAATATTTTTTTCATAAAATGTATCCTTAATGTATTTTTTATAATTACACTAAGTATTATATATTAATAAGTTTAATAGATTATTGTTTTTAAAAAAAAGAGATTTACCAATGCAAAAGCATTGATAAAAAATAGAAGTGATTAACGCTTAGAGAACTGACGAGAACGACGAGCTTTACGCTTACCTGGTTTCTTACGCTCAACAACTCTTGAATCACGAGTCATCATACCCTCAGGTTTTAAGATTGCTTTAATTGAAGGATCAAATGCAACTAATGCACGTGAAATTCCATGACGAAGAGCATCAGCTTGGCCACCAAAACCACCACCTAATGTAGTAGCAACGATATCAACCGAACCATCTTGTTTTGAGATAACTAAAGGTTGTTTAACACGAAGCTTCTTAGCTTCAAGTCCACCTAACCATGCGTCTAATGAAAGACCGTTTATAGTCATCTTACCGCTACCTGGAGTTAACCATACTTTTGCTATCGACGCTTTACGACGACCTGTTGCATATATTTTATTTGACATTGTCGTAATCCTTACTTAGCAAGTTGTGCAGTGTGAGGGTGTTCAGCACCTGCATAAATTTTTAATTTTTTAAGCATTTTAGCACCAAGCTTAGTTTTAGGAAGCATACCACGAGCAGCTAATTTAAATAGTTTCTCAGGATTTTTTTCTAAAAGCTCAGTCATTTTAATACTCTTAGTTGAACCGAAGTAACCAGAATGTGAAAAATACTCTTTATTATTAATTTTTCCAAGACCATTAAATTTAGCCTTAGAAGCGTTGATGATAACTACATAGTCACCACAGTCAATATTTGGAGTCCAGCAAACTTTTCTCTTACCGCGAAGTATAGTAGCTACTTCAGTCATCATACGACCAAATGTCTTACCCTCTGCGTCTATAAGAACCCATTTTTGCTCTATCTGTTCTTCAGTTGCAATTTTTGTAAATTTCATTGAGAACCTTTCATTTATTTAAGTGGTGGAAGTATAACTTTTTTTACTTATATATAGCTTAAATTTAGGTTTTTTTAAGATTTCTCTTATACCATCGAATTGTTCCTGTTATAACTAATACTATTAGAGCAATGGAGGCATAATCGTTTATCCATATCCACCAAGATGCAAAAAAAGTGCCATCGTGCATAGTTAACATAAGTGAATAAAGTGTAGCATCTTCAAATTTAGGAAGCTTATGCAGTGCATTGTTACACATTGCAAAATACTCTTTAGAACCATCTAGCTTTATAATATCGCGAAACATATGTGGTGAATTTTTTAATATATTCCAAGAACCATCATATATACGATTTGAAGAGCCCATACCACTTACATACAATACTTTATCATCCCTTATCATACGATAAGCCAAACCTTTACTCTCTAACTCCCAATAAAGTAAATCTTTACTTTTGTAAACTCCATATCTATTACCTATACGATATACTTTTTCATCATAATCAACAGACCAGATATCATGTTCTAAAGAGCTGTACACCGGTGGTAAAAAAGCATGTGGTATTGTTACAGAACTCATAAATTTTCTTAGAGAATTAGAGTGATCCAAAAAAATACCAGTTATTGCTAAAATAACCAAAGGGATAGTTGCAATTATAACAAACCAATTTGAGTGCCATCTAATTAATTTTCGAGTAAATTTTGGTTTGGTTTTTTTATGAATCAACCACCAAATAATATAACCGCTTATTGCTAAAAAAGAGAGAATTAACGTTGCATAATCATTAATTAAAAGCGATAAATCACCATCAAACAACCCTCTTCCATAATGCAAATCTCTAACAAATCTTGAGAGCTTTATATCTTCTTGTAGCTCTGATGAATCAATTTTAACAATACTACTGCTTAAAATTTTTCCACTATCTTTTTGAACTTGAACTAGCTTATGCTTATCAACAACAGCGATAATTTTATCTTTGGACAAAGAGATAGAGGTTATATATTTACCCTGCAATGAAAATGGTTGCCAAAGGGAGTTTACAAGTTTGTAGATACCATCTGATGTAGCTCCATACACACCACTTTCATCCTCTCTTATTGCTAAACATTGGATGTCTGTCATTTTTTTAAAAGTTTTGCCACCATCTTTTGTTTCAAAAAATCCACGTTTGCCACCAACAATGCGATGATTTTGATCATTTGAGTCTATCCAATATGCCTCAAAAAGACGAAAGTCCGCTTTTTTGGTTGCCTGTGGAACATTTGTAAATGTTGTACTATAGAGAAAATTCCATTTGTCATGATTAATAAAAAAACCGGTAATGCCCAATATAAGCAGTACCAGTCCCGCACTTAATCCAGCTAACTTATGAAGCTGATGGAGCTTTACCATCTATACTCAAGCCCTGCATAAAATTGACGAGGATCACCTGGAGAGTAACTATCTCTGTATTTAGAGCTTGCACTTACCACATATTTTTCATCAGTTATGTTTGTAATTTTGGTAAATATGCGAACATTTTTACTGTAAGTATAATCAGCTTTTAAATTTCCAATACTATAACCTTCATATTCTGCATGTTTTGGTTTTATCAAATCTGTTTCATGAGCATCATTCATCCAATATGAGCCAACATATTGATACTCAGCCATAACTCTTAAGCTTTTAAGATATTTTGGTGTATATATTAAACGGGCATTTCCTAAATGGTTTGGTGCATTAGCAATTTCATTATCTTCATATTGAGCATCATCTACATAATTATGTTTAGAATAAGAATATGCAATATGTCCAGCCCACTCCCGTGTAGCCTGAATCTGTGCAGTAACTTCAACCCCCTTATGGATAGTACTACCACCATTATCATAATAACTGTTACCAGTGGTACTGTTTTCATATTGTGTAATTGTATCATCAACACTCATATAATAAAGGGTTACTTCAGTATAAGTTTTTTCATTAAAATATTTTTTTATACCAACTTCATAAGTGTTTGAAGTCTCCGGATCTAGTGCAACCTCTTCATATCCAGCTTTCATAGAGTAAAGTCTAGAAGCTTGTGGTATACGAAAACCATTAGCATAACGTGCATATATATTTATATCCTGTGCAGGCTGATAGCTAAGTGAAAGTTTTGGACTTAGATGTGAAAAACTATCTTTTGTATCTGCTGGACGATAATATACACCTGAGGGATCTGTACTATCTTGTTCAAGGTTATTTGTATAACTATAATGGTTATAGTCATAACGTAATCCAGCTGTTAATATAAAAGTTTTAGTTATATCATACTCAGCATGTAAATATGGTGCGATTGCCGTATATGCTACATCATAATCATATAAAGCACCTTTAGTATATGTAGCACCACCCCATCCAGTTACTGTAAAATCAAAATCTTGGTTATATTTTCTAGATGAATTTGTATATTCTGCATCAAATCCACCAATTAAACGACCCCAAGAAAAATCATGAGTATTTTTTTGTAAAAGACCAAATGTAACAAGTTTACTGTCGTTAGTAGGATAATTTTTCTCCCATGTAGCTATATATTGATTACGATTGTAGCGAATATATGGAGTAAGTGTCATCTCTACACCATCAATAGAATAGTTACTCCACTCTACACTCAAGCGTGCATAATCAAATTGTCTCATTACATCTACATTTTCCATAGCTGTAAAATAACCATCATCATCGCTAGCCAAAGTTGATCCACTTTCTATAAAACTATAATCTTCAAAACTATCAGCTTGTTCAGCATCTGTTACACTTGTATTAAAAATAATTTTTAAATCATTATCATCATTAACAATGTGATCATAACGGATATTTGCTTCAAATCGATCTGTTTTTGTGTTATCTCGCCAACCATCACTATGCATATAACCAACACTTGCACGATAGGCACTTTTTTCATCAATAGTATCACTCATCTCAAGCGAACCTGAAATATACCCGTTACTACCAGCCATGGTTCTAGCAGATATTTCTTGCTCTTTAGATGGTTTTTTTAATGAAGAAACATTGATAACTGCTGCAACCGCATCTGAACCATAAAGTGCAGTACCAGCACCTTTTAAAACCTCAACAGAAGTTGCACTTTGAAAAGTTGTATAAGCTAATCCGTTATGATTAAAAAAACCAGAAGACTGAACAGGTATACCATCTTGTAAAAATAGATAATATGAACTTTTATTTTCCGGCATACGAATTGCCGTAGTGTGACCTATTACAGAGCCTGTTTGCTCAATGTGAACACCTGCAAGTGAGTTAAGCAGATCTTTTTGAAAGATAACTTGATCAAGTTCAATCTCCTCTTCACCTTTTGTAGATATACTCAAAGGCTGTTTGAGTACAGACTCTTCTATACCTGTAGCAACAACACTTAGTGGAGCCAACTCTATTACTGATGATTCAGCTAAAAGAGTTATAGCTGATAACGATAACGCAATTATTGTTTTTTTCATATTGTTAAATTCCCTTTTATTATCGAAATATTAACAAAGGAGTGTTACAAATATGTTAAATGGAGATTATCTTAATCTCATCTTTTAAAAGATAACAAATATATCCTTTTACTTCATCACCTGTTATCTCTTTTATAGCTTTAACATAGTATTTGACCTGCTTTAGGTGATGCTCACTATAATTCAAAGAACTTTTATAGTCTATTATATTCCATACACTAGAAATTTGTTTAACTAGCAAATCTACATAACGAAGATTGTTGTTGTATCGCAGTGCTTTTTCTTTGAAACACTCCCCATCTGTTATAGTTTTAAACTCTTGATTTTGTGTAAGTTGTTTTACTCTAAAAGTTAAGTCTTCTACTTCATTTTCATCTAAAGCATAACCATATTTATTTAACATCATATCTTTTGCATGAGATATTGAGCTCTCTTTAAAATCAGCCATCATCTCTAACATATAATGAAGTGCTAAACCAAAATTTTGTGCTTTTAAATCTTCATCTTCTTCAATCTCTAGTTTTAGTATGTCACTTTGAGTTCCATAATATAACTCTTTGTACTCAAGTTCTATATTATTTGTTTTTGCAAATGATGGAGTTTTATTGTTGCATATTAAATTACCACTATTTCCAACTACTATATCCAAAATATCAAATACAGAATCTTTTGATTTTTTAATTAAAAACAGATTTTCTTTAGCTCTAGTAAAAGCAACATACAGAGCATTTAAAGAATCTTCATGAACAAGCTTCTTTTCTTTTTTTAAAGCATTTGCATAGTTGGCATCTAAATTTTCACGCCCTTTTATACGCAGATATATATTTTGTAATTTAATTCCATCATATTCATAGATAATGCTATCTCGAGAAGGTGGTGCTTTTTTAAGCCTATCCATAACTATTACATGTTCATACTCTAAACCTTTTGATTTGTGAACTGTTAAAACTCTTACACCGCTAAGTTCACTCATAGCGGCACTCGTATCTATTCGCTCATATTCAAAAAGTAATGATTCTATATCTTGAGATGTGGAGATTAGATTTAAAAATCTAAGTAGATTAAAATCATTCTTAAATAGACCATATTCATCTATAACTTTTTTTACAATATCTAAAAGTTTGTTAATGTTTAAATCAACTCTATCTATCTCTTTTATATCTTGATTTATCAATGCAAAAAAATTATGTTTGTATATATCTTCATTAAAATACAAATATTTCAGATACTCTAAAATTGCTTTTACACTTTGTTGATTTATTAGTTTTGTAGTGGTTTCAGTTACAACTTCTATATTTTCATCTTGGAGTTGAAGTTTTATTTTTTCTCCATCTCCATTTGTAGCACAAAGAATAGCTATCTCATCTATATTTGCACCAAGGCTGATTAGCCTTTTTACCTGAGTAGTTGTCTCTTCTAAAAGCTCATCATTTTGTATAATCTCAACATATCCGCCGTTAATACCATCTCGAACTAACTGATCTTTATAATCTTTTATTTTTCCATCAAAAACTTTATTTACAAACTTTATCACCTCTTTTTGAGAACGATAATTTGTAAGTAGTTGCTTTTTTTGAGTATTGTTTTCTTGTGCTACTTCATCAAACAAAGCAGATACCCCACCACGAAACCTATATATAGACTGCTTCACATCCCCAACAAAGAAAAAACTTCCATTCTCAAACACACCGCTTCCAGAAGTTATCTCATTTATAAGAGGCTTAAGAATCTCATACTGCATTATAGAAGTGTCTTGAAACTCATCTAGTAACATATGTTCTATTTGAGAGTCTAGTCTAAAATACAAAAACTCACTATCAACGCGCTCTTTTAAAAGATAATGAACGAGTACAGTTACATCATTAAAAGAGAGTTCGCTATCATCTATATAAAGTGCTTTTTTAGATTTTTCATAAATATCTAATAACTCATTTAGAGCATAAAAAAAGTTTTGCTCACGAGCTCTACTATGCTTTTTTACAGCATCCTGAATTCTAGTTAAGTGAGTATCCATCTCTGGTGTGTAACATTTTTTATAAGTTGCATACTCCATTGTCTCACGACCTATCCAAGCTTTTGCACTTAACTCAACAAAATTATCGGCTTTCATCCCATTTAATGCTGTTGTTGATGCTGCTTTACAAGAGTTTACTATTGTTTGTAACTCTTTAAAACTACTCATTGCATCTTGCTCAAACTCCGATAAATCTTGTTTTACAAATTTAAGATGAGTTAACTCTTGTTTTTTTGCATAAAATGCTTC
>JAMOMX010000272.1 GCA_027066935.1 Sulfurimonas sp.
CTGTGAAAATCAGATTTTTATCATATTTCAAACCTCTTAGAGTGCTTGTAAATTTTGCCTCTTTGTTTGAGAGTTTATAAAAACCTTTACTTGTTAGATGCACAAAACTTTTTACAAGCTCAGGTGGTAGATGTTTATAGATCTTTCCAATGTATATTTTTTTGGTATCTACACTTAGATTAAACTTATCAAAGTCAGCACTTTTTGCTACTATTTTTAATTTTGGTGAAGATATATCTGCATCTAGATTTTTTAAACTCCCTTTTGCCGATGCTGTAATCTCTCCTAAAGATGATAGATCTATACCCTTGTACTCTTTTGCATCTTTTATGAGTAAGTGTGTGTTGTATATAAGAGTATTGTTTATATCTTCTATGTTTAGTGATGTTTTAGTTTTGGTTTTTATAGTACCGACACTTGAGACTATCTCTGCAAAAATCTCACTCTTTAAAACTTTAGATTTTAGATCTAACTCTGCAAAGGAGTCATAAATATAAGGCTTTATTTTAATCTTGTCATAGAGTATCTCGCCATCACTATTTAAAACAGCTCTTATCTTTTTTAAATCACCCTTGGCATCTAATGAGATTTTAGTCGGTTTTGTTATGGATATATTAAACTCTTTTAACTCTCTTTTTTGTGCAAAAACTTCTGATGTTAAGTTAAAAATTAGAGTATTATTTATATCTTTTTGGTTTAAAGACAAAGTTGTAAAAAAGTCAACATCTGCAACATTTGAGTCGATATCCGCCAAAATGTCAGTTTTCAAATCACCTTTTTGTAGACTATAAGTCCCATTTATATCTAACGCTTTTGGCTCTATATCAAAAGAGTTATATAAAACTTTACCATCTCTTAAGTGTGCTAAAAAATCAATACTCTTAAAATCCCCATTAGCACTAACTACAAAGGTAGGAAACTTTTCTATAGTTATATTTTGCTCTAAAAGTTTTGATTTTAAAAACTCATCTACTGGCAAGATATGAGATAAAAGCTCAATTTTAAAAGTGTTATTTATATCATCTGTATTTAAAAACACATCTGCATCTAAATCAAAATTTGCAATATTTGAATCTACTTTTGAGAAGATTTTTGCATCTAACTCTTTGGCAAGCAAGCTATAGTTTGCATCTATGTTTATCCCTTTTGGCTCTATGTAAATATCTTCATAAGCAAACTCTCCATCATCTATATCCAAATCTATATCTATATTTTTAAAATCTCCACTAGCTACAAAATCTAACTTTGGTAACTTTTTTATTGTGACATTTTGCTCTTTTGTGAACTTTTCAAGATAAGCTATCTTTGGCTTTAAGGAGCTATTTAAATCAAAAACAAGAGTGCTGTTTATATCGTTTATATTTAATCCTATATCGCTTTTGAGATCAATATCACAAACATTACTTTCTATAAAAGTTAAAACATCAGCTTTTAAATCTCCTTTTTCTATATCAAATAGTGCATCTACATCAAACTTTTTAGGAGATATTTTTATATCTTCATAAGTTAAATCTATCTTAGTTATCTTTAAGTTTGCATTTAAAAGCTTAAAATCTCCATCAGCTTTTAAAGAGATAAAAGGTGCAGAATTTATAGTAACATTTTGCTCATCCAAAAATGTAGCCAAAAACTCTTTTTGACTCCAGATCTTCATATCAAGGGTATAGTTTTCATCTTTTATATCAGCTTTTATGTCAGCTTTTGCTACATTGCTTTGAAGATTTATTTTAGCTTCTGCTTTTATATCTTTTTTCATATCATATGTGATGTTGTTGGCTTCAACATCCAAAGAGTAGATTTTATACTCATCATAAGAAAAATCAACTAAATTAAATGAGAGCTTATCAACAATAATCTTTTTTAAAAATGCATCTTTACCGCTCTTACTTTCACTTTCACTCTCATTTGAGTCTGCTTTTAGTGTTTTTAAAAACTCCTCGTCAATCCAAAGATTTGAGAGATTTATATCCTCTATGTGCAAAACTCCATCTTTTAATTTTACTAAATCTGCTTTTAGTTTCAAATCTGCTTTTATCTTATCTTCATAAGAGAAACCTTTTATAAAAAACCCACCAAAAACATCTCCTTCAAAGCTCTCATATTTTG
>JAMOMX010000273.1 GCA_027066935.1 Sulfurimonas sp.
TTCAACTTCAAGTAGTCCTACTATTGTTGTGTCGTCTATCTCTTTAGGTTCTTGCTCTATTTTAGTGTTAATCTCTTCAATCTCTTCAATCTCTTCAATTTCTGGATCTTTTTTTGATTCATCAAAATCACTTAAGTTCAGCTCATTATTTTCTGCTATATTGTTTGATAAAAAGTAATTTAAAATAGCGATAATTTCAGAACGCACAAGTGGTTTTGTAGTATATTCATCTAGTCCAGCTTCTAAAAATCTTTCACGATCTCCCTTAAGAGCATTTGCTGTAAGTGCAATAATAGGTACATGTGTTTTGTCATTTCTCTCTTCATATTCTAAAATCTCTTTAGTAGCTTCTGTTCCATCTAAAAATGGCATCTGAATATCCATAAAGATTAAATCAAAATTTCCATCTTTACGTTTTTGAAATGCTTCAAGACCATTATTAGCTAAACTTATAGTTAACCCTAAATCTTCTAATGTATGTTTTATAAGTTTTTGATTAATTATATTGTCTTCAGCGATTAATACATTTGCATTAAATTGATTGGTAAAATCTGCTGTTTTCTTTTGACTTGGCTTTTTAGCTTTGTTTTGTTGAACCAATTGTGTGTCATGACTTGAAAACACCATTTTAATTTTAGATGCGGTAAGTGGTTCATATATAGTTTTGGTTATATTTGCATTTAATGAGTCTATTTTTTTCATTAATGATGATTTAGTAAGAACTGCTAATGATTGAGGCATCTCTCCATAAGCAGTAATATCTTCATCATTACTATAAGAGTAATCAGCAAATATAAAGTCATAAGTGTCTTGAGTTGTTATTTTATTCAATTGAGAGATGTTACTAAATTGAGTATATCCTACTCCATAATAATCAAGGTACTTTAGTAGATTAGTATCTTGAGTTTTTGTTTTATTCTCATTTTTAAGAATTAGTGCTTTTAGATTTGAGAAGCTTCCCTCTTCACTTTCACTTAATGTTTCAATATTTTCTAAGTCAATTGTAAAAAAGAACCTAGTTCCTTCACCTGGACTTGAGTCTAAATCAAGCTCACCGCCCATAAGTTCAATAAATCTAAATGAGATTGTAAGACCAAGACCAGTACCACCATATTTACGAGTAATAGATGTATCTGCTTGTGAAAATGCTTCAAAAATTCTTACCTTTTGCTCGCTAGTAACACCAATACCACTATCTTTAACTTCAAATCTGATTCTAGTTTTACCTTCATCAGGAGTTTCTTCTTTTTTGATAACAATATTAATAGACCCAGAGTTTGAAGTAAATTTAACAGCATTTGAGAGAAGGTTAATAAGAACCTCTTTTATTTTGGTTGGGTCTCCTTTAACTGGATGGTCTAGTGAAGGGTCTACAAAACAGCCAAGTTCAATTTGCTTTTCAGCAGCACGAACAGAGTAAACTTCAATTGCACTCTCAAACTCTTCAATAGGGTTAAATGCGATATTTTCAATCTCAACTTTATTTGACTCAATTTTAGAAAGGTCAAGAATGTTATTGATGATTTCAAGTAAATTTTCAGAAGACTTTTCAATAATATCAACAAACTCACTTTGTTCTTCTTGTAAACCAGAATCTTTAAGAAGTTCAGTAAACCCAACAATACCATTTAAAGGTGTACGAATTTCGTGAGACATATTTGCTAGGAACATAGATTTTGCTTCACTAGCTTCTTGTGCTAATCTTTTATCTTTTTTTGTTGTTTCAATAATGTTTTCTATTAGGGTGTATGCTTTTGCTGTACCAACAGCTGTTTGTAAATCTATATCTTCTGCTATGATATCTTTATTTTCTTCAACAGCATTTTTAAGTACACTTTCAAGATTTCTAATATTATTTGAAATTTCATTAGAAAAAATAAAACCTAAGACAGCAAGAAGTATAGAGATGATCCAAATTGTTAGAGTAATTATTAAAAACTCTATTGCACCATTAGTTACATCATTGGCTCTTTTATCTAATTCTCTTAATATTTCATTTTCTGCACTTGATAGAAGATTTGCTTTTTCAGATAACATAGTGAACCAAATACCAGAACTAATTCCATATTGTCCCTCAGCAGCAGTAGAAATAATAGCGATACGTTCAGTGTTTATATCTTCAAAAAGTTCTATAGTGTCTTCATTATTAAAGAGCTTATCTAGTTTATTTGTTAATGTAGAGTTTTTTATATTGGAATAATCAAAAGAATCAGCTTTTGAAATTAAAGACAACCAAAAATCAAAATCATTTTCTTTAAAACTTTTTGACTTAGCAATAGCATAGCTGATAAAATCTCTCTCTAAAGATGTATAAGAATCAGCACGAATAAGAGTGTTATATGAATGTAGAAGCTCACTAATTTGTTGATCTTTTTGATCTTTAATAGTATCACGGGTAATTGCATAACTTATAATTTTATTATATACAGTTGTATAAACTATCTCAAAATCAGCTTTACCAGAATCTACCTCTTTTCTTGTTTCTTTAATTAATTCAAAGGCAGCATTTACTGTATTTATTTTAATACATATTTTACATCCTGATACACCATTTGAGTGTTCATGAATATCTTTATTGCTTTGTGTATGGCTGATGTAAGTGATGAAATTTTTATCAACATTACTTCTTTGTTTTTTTAAAGATTTTAATATATTTTTTGATGGGTTACCTAGATACATAACAGTCATACCACGCTCACGCGAGAGGTTTCCAATTAATGTATTTAAAAGCTTATTTTCAGATAACTTATTTTTAACTTTAGTAGCAGAATGTAGTGTAGTATATGAATCATATACAAAATAACTTGTAAATGCTAAAGCCAATAAAATTGGAAAAAGAGATATTATTTTTAGTCTGGTATTTAATCCTAGTTGCATAAATTAGTCCTTTTTTGTAATTATTTGAGGTAATAAAGTTTCTATCTGCATAAGAGCATCTTGTGCATCAGTTTTGTTTTTTGTAGTTACAAGAGTTTCTAGCTCAGATGATAAGGTGTCTATACGCATATTATCACTCATACCTTTTAGCTTAATGGCTAAACTATTCCACTCATCTGAAGAATCTTCGTCTATCGATTTTTTAATCATGGAAACTAGTTCTTGGCTTTGAACTATATAGTCTTGAAAAAATTCATTAAAAAATTCCTCATTTAAACCAATCTCATTAGCAATTTCAATTTTATTATATATCTTTATTGGAGATGCTTCTTTAACTTCATCTGTGTTGCCTTTTTCTAAATCTAATAAATCTGTATCATCAACTTCTAGGATATAATCATCATCTTTATCTTTAGACTCATTTATCTCCATAATATCATCATTTTTTTCAACTTCTAAAGAATCTGTTTTAGTTTCATTATCAGATTTAGTTGATAATGTATCATCAACTTCTAGGATATAATCATCATCTTTATCTTTAGACTCATTTATCTCCATAATATCATCATTTTTTTCAATTTCTAAAGAATCTACTTTAGTTTCGTTATTAGATTTAGTTGATAGTGAATCATCAATTTCTAAAATATAATCTTCATCTTCATCTTCATCTATAATTTCTTCATCAGATAACTTTGAAATAAATTTATAAAAAGTGTTCAAATCTGATTTTGATTCCTTAAAATCATCATCTTTATTTATTTTTATTAATATATCTTGACAATCATAGATTCTAAGGTTTGCGGCTACACCTTTTAGTTGGTGGGATAGTGCTTTTAATACAATAAGATCTTCTTCTTCAACAGAGTTATAAAGTTTATCTTTAAACTCTTGTGCTTGAGCTATAAAATCATTTACAAAATCTTCAATTGTTGCTATATCCATCTCTAATAGTTGAGCAGTTTTATTTATATCAAAACTATATTCACCTTTAGAATCTTCATCATCTAAAAGTGATTCTTCAGCCTCTTCTTTAACTAACTCTACTTTATCATCTATCTCTATAGTATCAATCTCTATCGCAGAATCAGATGAGTTTGAGTCGATAGAGTCTGGCTCGCCTACTTCATCAAGTTGTTCTTGAGAGAGCTCATATGCATCTAAAGATAAATCATCTTCAATCTCATAAGGATCAGCAATAATAGTTTTTGCAGAAGTAGGTTCAACTATTTCGGAGGTTTTAATCTCCTTAGGTTCTATAAGTTTTTCAACTTCTTGGGTTTGTTCAATCTCTTCAGTTTTAGTTATTACTGCAATAGATGCTATTTGGGCACTTCTAGTTTGTAATTCACTTGAAATATTATTAGTTTCATTTGAAGATAAGGCCCTTAAGTTATTTAGGTTAATAATATATGACTTTGAATTAGGAGAGGAGGTTAGATAGATGGTTTTAATCTCTAAAGTACAATTATAGTTTCCCCCTTTAGCATTGATAATAGCCTTGCAGGTATTTTTATCTTCTTCACAAAGGACAAAATCAATCCAATGTACATGTTTAAAGTTATGTACATGTCCTGGTGTTTTTACAAACAAATCCCCAAAATCAGCAGCTACAGATTGCAAGTCAGCTAAATTAGAAAAACCTAACGACTTTAAGCTTTCTTCATCAATACCTATAAACTCTTTTTTATTGCTATATATAATCATGTTGTCCCTTTAAACTTCAGTACTTAAAATTTTTTCATACAATGCTTCATTTTCTTTTATGTTTTTACGTGCTGCAGGGCGTGAACAAGAGATAAAACCAGTAATTGAGCCATCATCATCTTTGATTGGCAATATGCTTAAGTCGTCCCAATAAAACTCCCCATTACTTCGAAGGTTTTTTACTAAGCCTGTCCATGATTGTCCATCATTAATGTTTGACCATAATTTTTCAAATACTGCTTTAGGCATATCTGGGTGGCGTAAAATATCGTAAGTAGAGCCAATTAAATCTTTGCGTTTATATCCAGAAACTTCACAGAAAATATCATTTACATATGTTATTTTTCCATCTAAATCTGATTGGGATACTAGTACTTCATCTAAGTAGATATATTCTTCATCTAGTGGTATTATTTTATTCATTATCTAAACCTTTATTCACATTAAAACAAATTTAAACTTATAGTAGCATATTTGTTGAAAAATAAAACTTAGTTATATATTTTTTTAATAATTTTTGCATCTTTTGTATTTAAAATACTACTAATATCCTCAATATTAAGTATTTTTAGTGTTTCAAAAGTTCCAAAATGATTTATAAGTTTTTTTATTTTAGCTTCAGAAATCCCTTTTAAAGTTAATAATTTACTCTCACTATCAAATTTTAATTTTGTTTTTTTATGAAAATTTATAGCACATCTATGAGCTTCATCTCTTAGATTTTGATTCCATTGAAGTCTTTTATCACTTGGTTTTAATCTAAAGATTTTATCTTTAGTATAAAGAATATCTTTTGCTTTACCTTTTGCTCTATGTGTTTTTGCATCAATTTTTTCTTTAGAGATAGCGATAACATCTAAATTTACACCATTTGAGTCTAAAATATCAATAGCTAGTTTCAAAAGGGTAGCTCCGCCATCTAGTATCCATAGGTCGGGTGGTGGATTTTTTAAAAAACTCTCAACCCTTCTAGTTAATGTCTCACGCATTTGTGAATATTCATCTTTTGCATCAAGATGATAAAGTCTATATGAGCCTTTATCATAAACCCCATCTTCATAAACTATCATAGCACCAACTGTAGCGCGTCCTGCCATATGAGAGTTATCAAAACATTCAACTCTTGATGGCAGTCTTTGTAGGTTGCATAACTCTTTTATTTGGGATAATATTTTTGTGTCTGTGGTTTTGTTATCTCTTTGGAGTAGCTCTTTAGCATTTAATAAAGCTAAATTTATAAGTTGCTTTTTTTTACCAATTTTAGGAAAAAGAATTTGTGCTTTTTTATTAAATAGTTTACTTAGATGAGATTTAACTAAATTTATATCTTTAAAACTCTCTTCAAGCAGTATTGGCGCGACAATAGGTGGTTTTTCATCTCCATAAAACTCTATTAAAGTTCTTGAAATAACTTCATCTTTATCAAATCCTTCATTTAAGTTTACAAAATTATGGTTTGAAGATATGATTTTTCCATTACGCATAAATATTTTTAATACAACTAGCCGTTTTTCATCATCACTTGTAATAAAAATATCATAGTCCTCATCTGAAGCAAAGTCTATCTCGCTTCTTATCTCACTTTTTGTAATCCTTTGTAGCCTATCACGAATATCTGCAGCTTCTTCAAAACGCATCTCCTCAGCATAAAATTCCATTTTTTCATTTAGCTTACGAAGTAATAGTTTTTTATTTTTAATCAGTGATGTTGCTAAATCAATCTCTTGTCTATATCTATCGTGGGTAATTGGAAGTTTACATGGACCAAGACATTTATCTATTTGATGATAAAGACAAAGTTTTTTAGACTTTAAAGAGCCTTTTTTTTGAACTAATTTACAAATTTCATATATAGAGTTTAAAATATCTCTAGCACCGATAGAGTATGGACCAAAATAACTAATATCTTTATTTTGAATAATTTTTCTTGTTATCTCAAAACGGGGATATTTTTCAGAGTTATCTATGTAGATGTATGGGTAAGTTTTATCATCACGGAGCAAAATGTTGTATTTTGGATTTAATTGTTTAATAAGAGAGTTTTCTAAAATTAAAGCATCGTGTTCAGAATTTACAACTATATAATTCATAGATATAGTTTGCTCTATCATTTTTGTGATTCTTAATGAAAGAGTTGAATTTGCTTTTAATTTAGGGGTAAAATTAAAATAGCTTTTAACTCTATTTTTTAAATTTTTTGCTTTGCCAATATATAAAAGGTGTCCATTATTATCAAAAAATTGGTAAATTCCTGCGGAGGAGGGCAGTTGTTTTATTGTCTCAGTTAGTGTCATTTGATCTTTTTATAATATCTCTAATGCTTTTTACAAGAAGATTAAGTTTTTCATCTTGTATATCTATTGTGAAGTTGCCACTAGCTCTCTCCGGATAAACATCCTGAATATTTTTTTTTGCAATAACTACTTTTTTAGGAGAATGTGTGACAAATGCTTTAATATCTTCTATAGTTATACCATCGCATTCACTAGGAGAGTGAAAATTTAAAGCGTTTTTAATATTTTGTATATTATTATCAAACTCTTGTTTACCAGCAGGATGATTAAATACAAAAAATAGGGTATCTCCCTTAAAGTAAGAAAAATTTATCATCTTTTGAACTGGAGGCACTAACAAAGACTGTATCTTTTTGATACATTTTACTTTAGATAGTTTAGAAAATTGAGGTTTATTTTGAATAATATTTATAATTTGCGAAGCATTTTTCATAAATTGATTATAGCACTGTTTTTATTAAGTTTTAGTGGGTGTGGAGTTAAAAAGCCACCATACTACCAAGGTAAGGCTCCAGTTTCAGATGAAAATGTGGAGTTTATCATTGTTGAACCAAAAGTAGATAAAAATATTGAACAAGAAGTAGAAGATGAGATATGACACCATCATCATAGGTTCTGGTATTGCAGGTTTGTATGCCGCAATAAATATACCTAAAACGCAAAAAGTTTTATTGATAAATAAAAGGGAAAGTTTTAAGTGTAATAGTTTTTATGCACAAGGTGGTATCGCTTTATCAAAAGATGAAGAAGATATTGCACTACATATAAAAGATACTAAAGATGCAGGAGCAGGGCTTTGTGATGATGAAGCTGTAGATATTTTAACTAAATACTCAAAAGAAGCAATCAATGATTTAATAAATCGTGGATTTGAGTTTGATAAAAATGATGATGGGGAGTTGGCTTACACAAAAGAAGCAGCACATTCAACCTCTAGAATTTTACATGCAGGTGGAGATGCAACAGGCAGGTATATGCACCATTTTTTATTGTCTCAAAACCCACACCCCATGCTTGGTGATACTAGAGTAGTTGATCTGCTTATAAAAGATGGCGAGTGTTATGGAGTTACAGTATTAGAGCATAGAGAGCTTAGAAATATATATGCAAAAAATGTAATTATTGCTAGTGGAGGAGTTGGTTCCTTGTATGAATACCATACAAACGCTCCTACAATTAGTGCAGATATGCAAGGTTTATGTATTTTAAAAGGTATAGAGTTAGAAAATATGGAGATGATGCAGTTTCATCCAACAGTATATGTAAACAACTCATACGCTCAAAAATTACTTTTAACAGAAGCTTTAAGGGGTGAAGGCGCTACCATAGAGGACGAAGAGGGTAGAAGATTTTTATTTGATTATGATGAGAGAGGTGAACTTGCTTCAAGAGATATTGTCTCAAAAAGCATTTTTGATTACTCTCAAAAAACAGGTAGTAAAATCTATCTTAATATGGGAAATTTCGAGTATCAATTTTTTATAAAACGGTTTCCAAATATTTTTAATACACTTAAAAATTTAGGATTTAATGCACCAGCTCAAAGAATACCTATCTCTCCAGCATTCCATTATGCCATTGGTGGTATTAAGACAGATTCTAAAGGGTTAGTTCCAAATGTTAAAAATCTTTACGCTATTGGTGAAGTTGCTTCAACTAGAGTTCATGGAGCAAATAGATTAGCATCAAATTCACTTTTAGAGGGTTTAGTTTTTGCTTTAAGAACTGTAAATGATATTTTATCAAAAAAAGATGATTCCAAAAATAAAATTTTTTTAGAGTTTGAAGTTTTAGATGAGGTTATGAGTCTAAAGACAGATAAGGTAAAAAAGAATGAATTAAGAGAGATAATGTGGAAGAATGTGTCAATTGTTAGGAGTAAAAAGGGTTTAAATGGTGCTTTATCACAAGTTAATGTTATTCTTAAAGGAAATATTGGTAAACTGTTAAAATTTCGTTTGCTTACAGCAAGAGAGATTATTCTAGCAGCACTAGCTCGCAGAGAATCTGTTGGAGTTCATACAATAATAGAGGAGTAAAAAATGATAAAAATTTTATTATTACTAGGTTTAACTAGTATAATTGCATTTGCAAGTGGCGGAGGTTTAGAGGGCACTCAAGCAGTAGATTTGGCGACTGAACCGTTTGGTTGGTTCTTGTTAGCAATATTTGTAGTAGGTTATTATTTTATTGCAGCAGAGGAAAAGTACCATATAAACAAGGCTAAACCTGCACTTTTTACAGGTACATTTATGTTTATGTTGCTTGGTGCATATTACGCATATAATGGGCTTGATTTTAGAGCTTTTGATACGGAAATAGCACACCTAATTTTAGAAATTGCGGAGATTTTCTTTTTCCTCTTTGTTGCCATGACATTTATAGAAGCTCTTATAGAAAGAAATGTTTTTGATGCTTTAAAAGAGAAACTTTTAAGAGCTGGATATAATTACAAACAACTTTTTTGGGTAACAGGCTTCTTGGCATTTTTTATCTCCCCTATTGCAGATAACTTAACAACAGCACTTATCCTCTCAACTGTTCTAATAACAATAGAGAGAGAAAATAAAGCTTTTTTAGTCCCAGCAGCAATAAATATTGTTGTAGCAGCAAATGCTGGTGGTGCTTGGTCTCCATTTGGTGATATTACAACTTTAATGGCATGGTCAGCTGGTAAGGGAACATTTGTTGATTTCTTATTTCTTTTTCCTGCTTCTATTATTGGGTGGGGTATTACAGCTTTCTTGCTCTCTCGTTTTGTTCCAGAGGGGATACCAAAGAAACCAGAAAATACAAAAAAAGTCCATATTCACCGTGGCGGAAAGGTAATTATTTTTCTTGGTATCTTTACAATTGCTTGTGCAGTTTTAGGTAAACAGTTGATGCACCTACCTCCAATGTGGGGGATGTTATTTGGTCTTTCTCTTCTACAGCTTTATGCATATAGGCTTAAAAAATATCATGATAACGATATTGAGATATATAAATCTGTTTCAAAAATTGAAAATGATACATTGCTTTTCTTCTTTGGTATATTAGCGGCAGTTGGTGCGCTTCATTTTGCAGGTTTTTTAGGTCACGCAGCTAAGCTTTATGAGATGTTTGATCCAACTTATGTAAATATTGGTGTTGGTTTTCTCTCTGCACTTATTGATAATGTACCTGTTATGTCGGCCGTTCTTAAGGCATCACCA
>JAMOMX010000274.1 GCA_027066935.1 Sulfurimonas sp.
TCAAAATGTTGTCAAGGATAATAAAGATTTACTTCAGATTATCGCTGTGCTCAGTGCTTATACTCAAAAAGAGTTAGGTTTTATGTGCGAAAGTTGAGTTAAATATATAAAATTATTGATAATTTTTAATACTGCAATACAAACTATAACAATTATAATTTCCAATATAGAATTATTCACTTTTTATCCTCATATATATCTAACGTTTGTCGTGAGCGATAATTTTTCCGTTAGGGTAAATTATTGCGTTCCACGAATTTGTTATGTAGTTAAAATAATTTGCTGAATATCATATCAATAAAATTTGGATTAGTAAGCAAAATATTTATTAGCCATAAAATGGAAATTACTAACAATATCGCTTTTATAACAACTACAACTTTTGCTAATATTTTCCATACTTTTTTACCTTCATAATTTGTTGAACTATTCCATGTCGCAACTATTATGAGGAAGTCATAAATAATTGAACTTAATAAAACTAAGAAAATAACTATTAAATTCTTTTCTATTCCATCATTTTTGAAATTATAAATTAAAGTTTCAAAAAACAAATGACCTCCGATAAGAAAAATCCAGAATGTAATTGAAAGTCTAATGTTCCCTAATAAGAAATATTTCATTTTTGTCCATTATTTTATTTAAGTTGCTTTGTTACATAACGGGGGCGCGGGTGTTCAACCCGCGCCCCCGTTGCCTCGGTAAGCGAAGCGTCCGAGGCAACTCTTTATTCAAACACATTATATACAGAGCAACCTTAAATATCAAAAATAACACACACTGATAATGTGTGTTAAATATCAAGAATTTATTAATAATATGACAAAATGACATATTATTGTGTTTTTATTTAAAAAAAGCTTATTATTCTTAAAGATTTAGTGTGTGTTAATTTGAAAATACTTTATATAACACACACAATGTTACTTAAGGTAGGTATTACTTCAAGAGGATATATTCTCTCATATACTCCTCTGCTATTGCCCAGTCTATTTGTTCATCAATATCAATCATATTATAATCTTGCATCTCATAAAAACATATATCGCCACTTAGACGATTTTTATCTCTTAAAATATTTGAAACACTATTTATATAAAATGCTCCATTTTCAAGCAATATACCTTTAAAGTCTTGTCTTCTTGGACGGTTTTTATAGTCATAATTTATTGGCTTTTCATCATCCCCCCAAAAAAATCTTTTTTCCCTAACAACACTGAGAAGTGAATCTTTACCTAACTCTTTTAACTTTTTTATAGCTTTATCAAAATCATCACTTGTAGTTGTTGGCGATGTAGCTTGAGTAAGCATAAAAAAGTCATCATCTTTGAAGCTATTTTTATTTAAAAACTCTAACATCACAGCTTCTGTTGAGGATTTATCTTGAGCATTTTCTTTATCACGAATATATATAGTTACTTTAGAGAAGTTAAACCCCTCAACCACCTCAACTATCTCACTACAGTCCGTTGCTACATACACTACATCAACGCTAGTCGCATTTTCCAAAGATAACAAACTCCAATATATAAGTGGTTTTCCACAAAAAAGTTTTATATTTTTAAACCTGATAGCTTTACTTCCGCATCTCGCTGGAACAAATGCAATATTCATCTATAAACAACCTTTTGATATTTGTGCGATAATAGTATCTGTTTTGCCTATAGCCGACAAAGAAGATTCATAAGCACTGTTTAAACTATCTGAATCTAAAAAAGCACCCCATTGCTGATGTCCAGCAGGTTTACCTTTACTTAACCAATGAAGATGATTGGATAATGGATACCTTTGAGTATGTTTAATAAAATCTACTTTAAGATTACATTGGCTAACTAATTCATTTAATGTTTTAGCATTAAATAAAAAAAGATGACAGCTCCAGTATGTAAACTCTGAAAAAGCCTTATTTTCATATAGGGTCAAAAGAGCATCTTCTGAGTTAGGTACTTCTACAATTATTTTCCCACCATCTTTTAATCTGTTTGAGAGTTGAATCAACATATCCTTAGGATCACTTAGATGCTCTAAAACATGAAACATTGTTATGATATCAAACTCTTTTTTAATATCTTTTATATCAGTATATAGCTCTATCTCATACTCTTCATATTGTTGTGATATCGATTTTTGTAACTCTATTGCTGAGATAGTTTTTGCACTTGTTTTTATATAGTTTAGATATCCACCATTGCCACTTCCAAAATCTAAAACATCTTTATTTACAATTATATCTTTTGTGAACTCAAAACGTCTTTTATCATCCGCATCTGTTTCTCTATTCCATTTTTGCAAATCAAAAGTTGCATGCATCTTTGAGTCTTCATAAAAATTATCTTCAACATGGGAAAAATCAGATAGATAAACTAAAGAACAATTCAAACATTCTAAAACTTTTAATTCTTTTTTATCTCTAACTTCTCCATCTCTATATTTAAATTTATCACTACCACAAAGATAACAACTCATAATTTTATATCCTCACTTTGTTATTATACTCAGGCACTTAGAGCTTAGATGAATATTTTTCTAAAAGCTTCATGCACTCATAAGTGCCAGCACCTTCATGTAGATGTCCGCTCCAAATCTCACTAACCCAAGAAAACTTATACCCATTCATAGCCTCAAAAAGAGAATCAAAATCCATACATCCCTCCCCTATTTGTACACCCTCGCCATTTGTTCCATATGCATCTGATATATGTAGATGACTTACAAAAGGCATTATCTCTTTTGTGTATTCGTTTATATCTATATTGAACAAGTTGCAGTAAAGTTGAGCATGGCATAGGTCATATGTCATTCCCAGTTTAAAATGATTGCAAAACTGTTTCATATCGCTTGAAGACATAAAGGCATGTTGAAACCACTCTCCACCTAAGTACCAAGGTCTAGGGGGTAGGTTTTCTGGAACTACATCTATTTCATCACTATCATAATCCAGTTTTGCAAAGTTTTTAATCGCAATTTCAATAAGATTATAGGTATCCTTTACCTCCCTATCGTTTAAAAACATCCCACCTAAATGCATCACAACTTTTGGTTTATGTTCTGGAAAATATTTATGCATATTTTTTGTCATATCTAATGTTTTTTGCAATATATCTAACGATTCTTTAACTCGCAAATCATCTAAAGAGCATATATCTACTAACTTTCTATCAAACATTTCAGGTGCATGAACAATAAGTTGTGACGCTGATATCTTTGTAGGTTTAAAATCTATTGTTAAATCTGTTTGAGAACAATGAAACTCTACTACAGGGGAGTTCAATATTTTATATTTTTCATAATCATGCAAACGACACTTTACACCCCAATATTGTGAAAAATCAAATTTTTTCCAATCTTTAATTTTAATTGTATCTTGAAAATCTGTAACATTGATATAGTGATCTTTTTCAACATCATTTTTAAGAACTTTTCCAAAATATTTATATATTTGATGTGCAAATATACCTTTTCCAGGCGACTTAAACACTATATCACTTTTTATTAGCACATGCCCTTTTGCCAAATCCCTTTTTGGTACAGCAGACTTTGCAAAAGCTTCTTTGTTTAACATTTCAGCTTGATTTACACTCTTTTTATCACCTAAAGCACTCTCAAGCAATCGAATATTTTCAACCATCTCTTTAAATTCATCTGGTGTCATAGACGCTTTATGGTCAGGCCCATCTAATGTTTTATCAAATGTGATATGTTTTTCTATTATTTTATATCCCATAGCTACAGATGCAACAGGTATAAATATACCCCTTTCATGTCCAGAGTAACCAACAATATCACTCTTTGAAAGCTCTTTTAATCTATCAAAATATTTTAAATTTAAATTTTCATAAGGGGCAGGGTATGTTGATTGTGCCAGTAAAAATGCGTAGTTGATATTTTCTTTATTATAAAACTCTGCACAAGCTTTAATATCTTCATCACTCCACATACCAGTTGAGATCAACAATGGCACACCATATTTACTACACTCTTGTACTAAATCAATATTTGTCATATCGGCAGAAGAGATTTTAAATGCACTAACACCTAGCTCACCAACAAATTTTGCAGAGTTGTTATCAAAAGGGGTAATTATTAAATCTACCTGTTTTTTATCACAATACTCTCTTATTTTTTTATATTCATCATTTGAGAGTTCTACCTCTTTTAATAGTGGAATGAGGTACTCAAAATTCCACTC
Source organism: Sulfurimonas sp. (assembly GCA_027066935.1). Classification (GTDB taxonomy): domain Bacteria; phylum Campylobacterota; class Campylobacteria; order Campylobacterales; family Sulfurimonadaceae; genus Sulfurimonas. The sequence continues at coordinate 4,190 of JAMOMX010000274.1, forward strand.
CTGAGAGTTAAAATCATCTAATACATTTTTTGTATATATTGCGTTTAAGTCTCTTTTTTGAAATTTAACAGCATCAACTTTAGCTTCAATACTGGCGTCTATTAACTTGATAGCTTCATCGAAATTTCCATTATGATTTATACCAATCTCAGCTATTATATAGCTGCTTACATCTTTTAGGTCAAATATGTCATTTAGCTTTTTAGTGTTGTAAAAACTCATCTAATTAAATTCTTTTTATTATTCATAATAATAATTTAGCAATTTTCATGCCATAAAAAAGTTTTATTTGGTATAATAATTTAGGAGTTTTTATGCAAAATATAGAAGATATCGCTGTCTCAAACTACCAAGCAAATATGGAATATTTTAGACTTAATCATAATGCACTCCACAATAAACTTGTAGCACTAGATACACTTCTTGGAGATGGAAGGTACTCTCAAAAATATGATTTAGAATACAAAGAGAACTATTTTGATGTTATTGAACTCAAAACGGGTGCTTTTCTTTATAATCAAAATTCAGAGATATTTTCAAATGAACTTACATCACAAATAAATTTTAAAAAAAGTGATCAAATATTTAATAGCTTTTACAATATAACATTTACCAAAAAAGCTCTCCAAAAACTTGAAAAAGAAGATGCTTTATCAACTTATGCTACTACAGCACCAATTATGCACTATCATGATTCAAATGTTAACAGCTCTATGCATGTTAAAGAGATACACAAGTTTATATTTTTAGGTTTAGGGTTAGCATTACATCTACCAAAAATCATAAAAAAAACTGGTGCAAATCTTGTGTTAATAGTTGAAGATGATATTGAACTTTTTAGGTTATCACTTTTTACATGTAACTATAAAGAAGCATTAGAGGGTCGGTTGGGGTTTTTTGCTATTGCTCAAGATTCTATTGAATTTACAAATACATTTCAAACATTTTACTCAAACACATTTATACGAAACTATAGTTTAAAGTTTTCTCTATTCTCATCGTTACATGAAGAAAAAATTAAAAAAATTCAAACTTTATTAGTCTCTCGTACTGAAACCAGCTACCCAGTTGAGTATCTTTTATATAAAAACTTAACTGTATTATCCAAATTGCAAAAAGAATTCAAATTTTTAGAACTAACTAAAAAATATAAAGAGACTTTTTTTGAAGATAAGCCAATGCTCATTATTGGGGCAGGTCCATCACTTCATGCTAACATAGAGTGGTTAAAAGAAAATGGAGATAAATTTATTATTATTGCTGTATTTGCCGCGCTTAAAACACTTTATAAGTCTAACATTATGCCAGATATAGTGGTTCAAATAGATGAAAAAGTAACAGAGACAGTAAACCTTATAAATTCGTTTGATAATTTTGATTTTTTAACCAATAGTATCTTTATTTTTAGTGCCTCCGTACCAGATATTCTTTTTGAGACATTCCCAAAAGATAGAATCTATCTAATTGAGGATAGAACTAAGTATAAACTTGCAAACACTAGGTTAGAGTCTGCTAGTGTTGGAGAGACTGCCTACGCAATCTCTTTGATTTTTAATGCTTCGCAACTTTATCTTCTTGGTTTAGATTTTGCTCTATCTGAAGATGGAACTACCCACGCAAAAGACCACCACGGTGCAACTTCTTTAGACACCTCAAATGTAGATGAAGTTCAAAAAAGTGTCTCTATTTCAGAAACAATTTTACATGTAAAAGGTAATTTTGTAGATAGCGTAACCACAACTCCTCTACTTTCATCATCGATACCAGTACTAAATCGTTATACCAAAAACTTAAAGTCTGAGAGTCAGGTAGTTTACAACCTAGGAAATGGTGCGTATTTAGAACAAACAATACCACTAAATATATCTGACATGCAACTAGAGTTTAAGATAGATAAAAAAGAGATAACCTGTGCATTAACAAATCTTTTTAATAGATACTCCCTAAAAGAACTCTCAACACAAGAGATGCAAGAACTTAATAAAAAATGGATGCAGATAAAAGAGTTTCATAGATTAATAGATGATTTTCAACAAAATACATCTTCAAATAAAGATATATTGTTACAAAACTATTCATCTATGATGCAAAATATACTTAACTCTTTTGAGAGTGAACTTAAAGAAATTTTAACTGTTTATTTTTTAGCTATAGCTCCTTATGTAATAGATCTTTTTAATACAAAAGAGTTAAGCAATCTTAAAAAACATACAAAAAAGATGAAAAGTATTATAGTTGTTCAAATAAAAAGGTTGATGCAACTATATGAAAAAGAGCTTCAAAGTATTGTAGAAAATTAGTATAATTGACACATATCAATGAAATAAAATGTATAATACAATAATATACATACAACTATAAGTAAGTGGGCATATATTTATGCCCACTTACTTAACACTAAGGATTAAAATGAGTTCAATACCACAAGATGCACAAAAAATTACGGCTATGGGAGCTACAGTTGATTTCTTTAAAACTATAGAAGATGGTTTAAGTACATATTATTTTGATACAAGTAAATCTGGACCACCAGCACCAATGGTAAACGCAATGGCGGGGCTTCAACTTTTAGATGAAAATTCTAAATTAGTGATGATAAATCATAAAAAACCAGGTGGGCTATTTCCAAAAATTGAAGCTGACTTTAACTATGATGTAGAAGATTTGGCAGATGGCAATGTAAAAGTTGTTTTTACTAAAAAGTCTGATGCAACAGGGAGTACAAACTACAGCGACAATAAGTGTAGTGGATAATTAATAGTGGCAATATCACAGGAATTTGCACCTCCATTTAAGCTAATAGCACCATATTTTATAATTGGGGTTATAGTTTATGTTTTTAGTGTCTTTTTTCTTTTTAGTTTTGACATAACAACCATTTCACATCTAGATAGTTCTGTACTTTCATGGATACATTTTTTGTTGCTTGGATTTGTTATGATGATAATTTTTGGAGCAATGGCACAGTTAGTACCTGTTGTTCTTGAAGTTGGACACTTTGCGGTTGAGCTATATTATATCATATACCCATTACTCTTTATTGGAACAATTTTGATGGTTGGAGGATTTGGTTTTTTACCACAACTTTTACCATATGGTGGCGTTGTTGTCCTTATCTCTCTTATGATTTTTATATTTGAGACTTTTATGACTATAAAAAGAGTTAAAAAATTCAACCTTGTTATGACTAGCGTAGCATTAGCAAATGGTTTTTTGTTTTTTGGTTTAATTTTTGGTTTAATTATGGCATTAGGGTATGCCGGTATTGTCAGTGTTGATATATCATCGTTTTTAAAAGCACATATATATTTAGTATTTGTGGGTTATGTTGGTATTACAATTATGGGTATGAGCATGGTTTTAATTCCTATGTTCTGGCTTTCACACAGTTTTTCGTGGAAGAGTGTAACTTATGCTCTTTGGCTAATTAGCTTGGGTGTTGTAAGTATCTCATTTTCAAGTATATTTGATAGTATATATTTAGAGTATATTGGATATATTTTGACATTGGTTGCACTGTTTTTATATTTTTACCAAGTATTTGTTATCTATAAAACAAGAGTAAGAGTTGAAAATGATATATATCTTAGAAGTATGGTATTTTCATATATAACTATATTTATATCTTTAGTTATGGGGGTTTTATATCTGTTTAGTGAATCTCAAACCTTACTTTTAGCGATAGGGTGGCTAGTTATATTTGGATATATAACTTTTATAATAAATGGGCATCTATACAAAATAGTTCCTTTTTTGGTTTGGTTTGAAAGATTTTCCCCACTAGTAGGAAAAGAAGAGGTTCCAATGCTTAATGATATGCTTCCAAATAGAAGTGCATCTTTACAGTTTATATTTTCAGCATCTGGTGTTGTTCTTGGGTTTGTAAGTATTTTGATACAAAATAACGAACTATTTCATGCAGGTGTTAGCTTTTTATTTATGGGAAGTGTATTTATTTTAAAAGATTTAATTTATATGATAAGGTTTAAATGATGTATACAAAAGAGGAAATTTTTAAAGCAATCTCAACTGTAAAGGACCCAGAAGTTGGATTTAACTTAGTTGAGATGGGACTTATCTATGATGGAGTTTGTGATGAAAATAATCTAGTTAAGGTTACAATGACTCTAAGCACAAAAGCATGTCCACTTCATCAGATGATTGTTCAATGGGTTAAAGAAGCAGTTATTCGAGAGTTAGAGGATGTGCAAGAAGCGGAGGTTGAAGTGGTATGGGAGCCAGAGTGGAATATCACAATGGCTGATGATAGTGTAAAAGAGAAGCTTGGTGGGAAAATGGGCAAACCAGAAAAAACTGATATATGGTTTTAACCCAGATTATATATAAAAAGTTACAGTCCCAAATTTCTTAAATTTTCTAAAGAATATATATCTTCGTAAGATTTAGCTTTTTTAATAGGACTTGAAGATGGCTTGTTTGGTTGTTTAACAACTTTTGTAACATTTGTATCTTTTGCTATTATAATAGCGTGCTTTTTGACATATTTTTTTACAGCTTCATCATCCATCTTTACATAAGTTTCATAATCTACAATACAACCACCACGCATTTCAGCGTACTTTTGTGCTACCTCTTTGTTTTTAAAAGCCCAACTTTTTTTCATAGACCCGTATTTATCATTGCCTAAAATAAAAAATGCTTCTTTTGCATTTATAAAAGCCAAACTATTAAGATCAACTACTTTATTTGGTATATCTCTAACATATTCTTTTTGTGTTGCAAAAATAGAGATAGTTAATAAAACTATAATTAGTACTGTTTTCATAATATATATAATCCATATTTTAGAATTTAATTAGTTTGAATGATAACGTTTTAATCATTTAATTAAACTAAATTCAAAATCTAGGTTGTGCAAAAAGTCTGATAAATAGTTACTAAAAAGTAAATTAAGATTTTGGTACAATGGTAATACATGAAAAATTTTAAAAACAAAATCTTATCGGTTTTATTGTTATCATTTTCAATTTTAATTGTACACGACTATATAATAGTAGATACAAATACTAATTATGAATCATCTTATGTAGAGTCTAGTCAAAAGACTGTAGATTCTATATCTTTAGTTCATAGCCAAATTCATCTGTCAATGGATATGCCTTTAGTTGAAATTGTTTATATAGATGCTCCATCTTATAGTAAAAAAATATTTGACTATAAGATAGGTAGCACCTCTTATATTCATTCAGTTTTACAACGCCCACCACTAAGCTAAACAAACTTACACTAACCAATTAATTATAAATACAACCATATTAAAACATAGGAAAATAATGAAAACAATAGCATTATTTACCCTTTTATTAGCACTAAATCTAAATGCTCAAAATTTAGAAGAGATTTTAGGTGCATTAAAAGAGAGTAAAAAAGTAAAAGTTATACTAGAAAAAACTAAGTCCGAGATAGCTCAAAATGAGATGAGCACATCATATGAAGCCCCAGAGTTGGGGCTTGGTGTAGCGCAAATCGAGGATAGTGTTGAAAATGGGGTAGAATATTCTATAGAGTTTACTCAAAATATTTTACATCCATTTTCATCTTCTAAAAAACAAAAAGGTATAGATCTCTTAGGAGCGTCTATAAATCAAGAGTTAAAACATAAGATACATGTTTTAGAGCTAGACGCAATCTTAAGATATCATAAAACTTGTGTATCAAAAGAGATGCAAGAAAAAGCAGAGGTGCTTTATGCAAAGCAAAACAATAGATATCAACAGATTAAAAAAGCATATGATTTAGGGGAAATATCTAAGAAAAACTTGCTTTTTAATAAGTTGGATTTACTAAAGCTAAAACAAAGACAAAGTGGATATAAAAATATCTATTTAATGGAACTTTTAAACTTGCAAGAGGCTATAGACAACTTAAGTATAACATCTGTCTCTTGTAATGATCTGTTTGAGCTTAAAGAAGATATAGAGCTTTTCAACATTAGTGAACATAGTGAGCTAAAGAAGGTTGAGTATCAAAAACGCTCAACAAGAGCTTTGTATGATGTTTATGATTCTACTTTCCAGTCTATTGGTTATGGTGTAGGGTTTGAGCAAGAGTTAGATGCGCAAAGATTTAGTATAAGTTTAAATATACCACTAAATTCTTTAAGTTCACAAAATGAAAAACAAAAAGCACAGTATTTACACATGAATTCAGCATATAATGTAGAAAAAGATTCACTTCAAAAGCAGATAGAATCAAGAACTAACCTTTTGCAGCTAAATGTAAAATCACTTTATAATAGGTACTCAACACTCTATACAGAGATACTTCCTCTTAATTTAGAGTTGGCAAATTTATCTAAATTAGCTTATTCTGAAGGTGAGGGAACAATTATGGAGTACCTAGATGCTACTCGTTCATATTCAGAAAATCTTTTAGAGATGTTGGAGATTAAGAAAAATTATTATGTAGAGCTATTTAAGCTTTATAAAGAAGCAGATATAAAATTAGGAGAAAATTATGATAAAAATCATTAGTATTATCGTATTGTCGATAACGGTTTACGGAGCACAATTAATAGAGATTTCAAAAAAACAACAAAATGATTTGGGCGTAAGAACTGCAAAAGTAATTAGTGCAAGTTCTACATCATTTGGACCATATAACGGCATAGTCATTTTAGACAAAAAAGATGTTATATCAATAAGTTCTAACATAGACTCCACAATAGACAATATCCATGTTAGTAAGCTTCAACATATTAAAAAAGGGCAAAAGCTTTTAACTCTTAAAAGTAATGCACTATTAAATCTTCAACGTGAATATATTCAAGCACTTATAGAGAATGATAATGTAAATAAAAATTATGATAGAAATTTAAAACTACAATCTGAGGGAATTATCTCCTCAAAAAGATTATTGGAATCTCAAAATAAAAAACAGAGTAGTGATTTTAGAGTTGAATTAACAAGACATCAACTCTTAACAAGTGGTTTTGATAAAGATATGTTAAATAAATTACAAACTACACATCAGCCAGTAGTTGAAAAAACAATTTATGCACCAAAAAATGCGATTGTATATGCGATAGATGTAAATATTGGTGAATATATTCAAGCAGAACATGGGATGATGACCATCTATGCAGATGGAAAAAGATTTATTGAGGTGAGTGTCCCTGTTGATGTTGTAGAAAATATCTCTATAGGTGATTTGTGTAGTTTTGGTAAATATAATGCAAAAGTTAGCATGATAGGAAACATTGTAAATTCTGCTTCACAATCAGTTCAAGTGCGAGCTCAAATAGCTAATGCAAAAGATATTTTGATCAATCGTGTATATGGTGTAAAAATTGCAAAAAATATAAAAAATGCTTATATAGTTAAAAAAAGTGCTTTAGTTTTTGAGGGAAAAAATTCTTATGTATTTAAAGAGGCTTCTAGTGGATTTGAAGTTGTAAAAGCACAAATAATCAGCGAAGAGAATGATAACTATGTAATCAAAGCTAATCTAAGTACAACCAACAAGCTAGCCATTAGCTCAACTTCAGCACTTCTTAGTGCTATGGAGGAGTAAGATGAGTGAAAAAATAGTAGGCTTTGCACTTTCGCAAAGATTTCTTATTCTTTTACTTGCGGCAACAGTATTCTTTTTTGGAGCTTCATCTATGATGAAGTTACCAGTAGATGCTTATCCAGATGTTGCTCCTACACAAGTAAAACTTATCTTAAAATCCCCAGGAATGACACCAGCTGAGATGGAGTCTCGTGTAACAATTCCAATTGAGCAGAATCTCCAAAGCATTCCTCAACAAACTATAGTTCGCTCTTTATCAAAGTATGGTCTATGTGACATTACAATTGATTTTGAAGATGGTGTTGATATCTATTGGGCTAGACAACAAGTTGCACAAAGATTAAGTGAAGTTAAAGCAGACTTACCTGCAAATGTTAGTGGTGGACTTGCTCCAATCACTACTCCACTTGGTGAAGTTTTGATGTTTACTATAGAGTCAGATACTTTGAGTTTGATGCAAAAAAGAACTTTGCTTGATTGGGTTATAAATAGGCGTATTCGTGCAATTGATGGGGTTGCAGATACCAACGCTCTTGGTGGCTATGTTAAAACTTATGAGATTGTTCCAAATTTTGCAAAAATGAAACAGTATAGTGTTAGCATGAGTATGATAAAAGAAACACTTTCAAAAAACAACCAAAATGATGGAATAGGGCGTTTGTCATTAGGTGAGCAGTCTCTTTTTATACGCTCAGAGGGTCGACTTAAAAACTTAAACGATATTTCAAAGCTTATCATAAAACATGAAGGTGGAAGAAATATACGAATATCTGATGTTTCTACAGTTCAAATAGGTTCACTTACTCGTGCTGGATTTGTTACAAAAGATGGTGAAAGTGAAGCTGTTCAAGGTTTAGTTTTATCAAGAAAAGGTGTTGATACATCGGGAGTTTTAAAAAGAGTAAAAGCCGAGCTTGCAAAGATTGAAAAAGATCTGCCAGATGGAACAAGCATAAATATTTTTTATGATAGAAGTGATTTGGTTTCAAAAGCGATCTCTACAGTTTCAAATGCACTTTTAGAAGCTTCGGTTCTTATTATCATAGTGCTGTTTTTATTTTTGGGAAGTCTTAGATCTGCATTTAGTGTTGCAATTATCTTACCATTTTCAGCGATGATGACATTTATCGCCATGAGTTACTTTGGGATAAGTGCAAACCTTATGAGTTTGGGTGGTTTAGCAATAGCCGTGGGGATACTCGTAGATGCTGGTGTTGTTATGGTTGAAAATATTGGTTCATACTTAGATGATGAGAAATATAAAAATGAAAATAAATTAAAACTGGTTTTAAAAGCTTCACAAGAGGTAGCAACACCTGTATTTACTGGAATTTTAATCATTATAATTTTATTTTTGCCACTTCTAACTTTAGAGGGGTTAGAGGGAAGACTGTTTGTTCCAGTTGCTCTTAGTATAGTTTTTGCACTTACATCATCACTGATATTAGCACTTACATTTATCCCTATAGTTAGTTATTATGTATTAAAACATGCGCCACATCCAAATGTTAAATTTATTGTATTTTTAGAGAAAAAATATGCGAGTGTTTTAAAGTTTGTATTGGTAAATCAAAAAATTGTTTTCATCACAGCAGGTGTTTTATGGATGTTAGCAGTTGGAGCATATACTCAGGTTGGTAAAACATTTATGCCAGAGCTTGATGAGGGTAATGTGATAATAGGGATAGAGAAAAACCCATCTATCTCACTTGAAGCAAGTAAAGAGATAGACCTTAAAATTCAACAAACACTTATGCGTGAGGTTCCCGAAATTGTCTCAATTGTTGCTCGTGGTGGTAGTGATGAGATTGGACTTGATCCGATGGGGCTTAATGATACAGACACCTTTTTAGTTTTAAAGCCAAAAGATGAGTGGCGTGTTCCATCAACCCCATGGTTACTTGATAGATTTAGAGAGGTTTTAGATGAGTTTGTTGGGATTGAGTATGGATTTACTCAACCAATCGCTATGCGTATCTCAGAGATGCTAAGTGGTTCTCGTGGTGATATAGTTGTAAATATCTATGGTGAAGATGCAAAAAAACTTGAATCAATTGCAAAAGAGATATATAAAATTGCAAAAGATACAGAGGGAAGTAGTGATGTATATAAAAAAGCAAATGAGGGTGTAGCATACTGGGAAATAGAGTTTAAAGATGAAGCTCTTGCTCGTTATGGAGTTAACAGAAGTGAACTTTCACTTTATATGCAAAGTGCTATCAATGGGACGCAAGAGGGTATTATTCAAGAGGAGTTAAGACGAATTCCGCTTATGATAAAAGGCTCACAAGCTATGCAAACAAGTATGAGCAAGAGTGTTGACTTGCAGTATATTTTAGCTGATGGAACAAGTGTTGGAATCAGTGAGCTTGTTGAGTTTAAAATGACATTAGGACCTGTTCAAATTGATCATGAAAACGGAATGAGAAAATCTTTAGTTCAAACAAATGTTGTTGGTAGAGATTTGGTTGGATTTGTAGATGAGTTAAGTGCAAAAATAGATGAAGAGATAGAGTTACCACAAGGCTATTTTGTAGAGTATGCTGGTGAGTATAAAAATCAACAGCGTGCAGCTGCAAAATTATCTTTTATTATCCCATTAAGTATTGGTATAGTTTTCATATTACTTGTTATGACATTTAAGTCATCTTTACAAGCATTTTTAGTTCTGATGAATATTCCATTCGCCCTAATTGGTGGTGTTTTTGGACTTTATATAACGGGAGAATACTTAAGTGTTCCTGCAACAGTTGGGTTCATTGCTCTTATGGGTATTGCCGTTTTAAATGGGGTCGTGATGCTCAACTACTTTAATGATTTAAAAGGAAAGGTAACTGATTCTTTAGAGCTTGTGATTTTAGGAGCAACAAGGAGACTTCGCCCTGTTCTTATGACAGCCTGTATTGCGGCACTTGGTCTTTTACCTATGCTTTTTGCAACTGGACCAGGCTCTGAGATACAACAACCTTTAGCGATTGTAATTATTACAGGTCTTGTATCATCTACATTTTTAACTCTTGTTTTACTTCCTATTTTATATCATAGGTTTGTTTTAAAAAGTGCTAAAGATAAAGAGTAGATATTATATATTTTTAGAAAAGTAAAAATTTAACTTTTCTAAAAATAATCCGATTTATAGGCATGAAAAAATTATTACGCTATTTATTTAGAAAAAAAAGAACAAATGTTCATAAGGAATATTTAATTGATAATATTGCTTTTGGTATATTAAAATAGAATTTATTATTAGTGAGCATATAGAAGAAACAAAAAAAAGTTTAGTTGATTTGTAAAGTGATAGACTCTAAACTTGATTTAGAGTCTAATAAAAAAGCTAGATTATTTTCTAGAGTTTCTTTTTCTTTCATTTTCAGTCAAGAATTTTTTACGAATACGGATAGATTTAGGAGTTACTTCAAGAAGTTCATCATCTTCAATCCACTCTAATGCACGCTCTAATGACATATTTCTAAATGGAACAAGCTTGATAGCTTCATCAGCACCAGATGAGCGAACATTTGATTGTGCTTTACCTTTAATAGGGTTAACAACTAAATCGTTTGAGCGAGAGTGCTCACCAATAATCATACCCTCATAAACACCAGTTTGAACACCAATGAAAAGAACACCACGATCTTGAATACTAAATAGTGAAAATGCTAAAGTAGAGCCAGATGTCATAGAGATAAGAGCACCATAACTCCTAGATTCAACAGCACCGCTAAATGGACGAAACTCTAAAAATGAATGATTCATAACACCCTCACCCTTAGTATCTGTTAAGAACTGTCCACGAAAACCAATTAATGCACGAGCAGGAATCTCAAACTCAATTCTTTGAAAACCTTGACCCATTGGTAACATTGATTTCATCTCAGCTTTTCTTTTGCCAAGACGCTCAATTACAGTACCGCTTAAATCTTCAGGAACATCAATAACTAAATGCTCAAATGGCTCACACTTAACACCCTCTATCTCTTTAACAATAACCTCTGGGCGAGAGATACTAAACTCATAATCTTCACGACGCATATTTTCAGCCAAAATTGTGATTTGAAGTTCACCACGACCTGAAACTTTAAATTTACCCTCACCAACAGTCTCTAGTTTCATAGCAACATTTGTTACCATTTCAGACTCAAGACGCTCACGAAGTTTGTTTGAAGTAACATGTTTACCCTCTTGACCAGCAAGTGGAGAATCGTTTACAGCAAATACAACTGTTAGAGTTGGCTCTTCAATGTGCATAGGGTCTAGTGCAACAGGGTTAACAGGGTCGGCAATTGTATCACCAACATCAACAGTCTCCATACCAGCAAAAGCAACAATATCACCAGCTTCAGCTTGCTCTATCTCCATACGGTTAAGACCATGAAAACCAATCAATTTAGAGATTTTACCCTTAACCATTTCGCCATCAGCTTTTGCAAGCATGATATTATCACCTTTTTTTACACTACCATTAAATATACGGCTAATTCCAATTTTACCAACATAGTTATCGTAATCAAGTGTAAAAACTTGTGCTTGGAGAAAATTATCAGCAGAACCCTCAGGTTCAGGTACATCGTTAACAATTGCTTCAAATATACATGTAAAATCACCATCTTCATCATCCATATCTAGCTTAGCCATACCATCACGAGCAGCAGCATAGATAATTGGAAAATCTTGTTGCTCATCAGTAGCACCCATATCTGCAAAAAGGTCAAACATCTCATCAACAACACGATCTGGATCAGCAGAATCTTTATCGATTTTGTTAATTACTACAATTGGTTTTTTACCAAGTGCAAGCATCTTTTTAACAACAAACTTAGTTTGAGGCATAACACCCTCATAAGCATCAACAAGTACTAAAACACCATCAACCATCTTAAGAACACGCTCAACTTCTCCACCAAAGTCAGCGTGACCTGGAGTGTCAATAATATTGATTTTATAATCTTTATAACGAATAGCTGTATTTTTAGAAAGAATTGTAATCCCTCTTTCTTTTTCCAAATCATTGCTGTCCATAGCTCTTTCATCGTGTTGTTCATGAGAACCAAATGTACCAGACTGCTCTAGTAGTCCATCTACCAATGTTGTTTTGCCGTGGTCAACGTGTGCAATAACGGCAATATTTCTAATCTTCTGCATTAGGGGCTTCCTTATTTAAGTTTATACAATTTTATAATTAATAAAACTTAGGGTAAAAATTTTCGCGATTATACCCAAATAATAGTTATACCACTGTTAAACACATGATATAATGTTATAGACGTCTCCAAGATGTGAATTAAGCAAGTGGGCTAAAAGTGATAAAATGATTGTATATCCAGATAAACTAAACATTATATTTGATAAATTCAAAAAGTTTAATATTAAAGCAATTTTTGTTGGTGGTTTTGTTAGGGATTTTTTTCTAAAAATCAACTCTAAAGATATCGATATAGAGCTTTATAATGCTGAGAGTTTTGAGCAAATAGTAGATATTTTAAAAGAGTTCGCAAATCCAAATATTATTGGTAAAAGTTTTGGAGTAGTTAAGCTTAAGCTAGATGATTTAGATATAGATTTTTCACTCCCTCGCCTTGATAACAAAATATCAAAAGGTCATAGAGGATTTGAAGTAATGATAAATTCTACTCTAGATTTTGAAACAGCAGCTTCAAGGCGTGACTTTACTATGAATGCCATTGGATTTGATCCACACACTAAAAAAATGCTTGACCCATTTAATGGAGTAGAGGATTTAAAAAACAAAGTTTTAAAAATAATCAATCCTAAAACTTTTGTACAAGACCCTTTAAGAGTTCTAAGAGCTATGAGTTTTTGCGCAAGGTTTGAACTTAGATGTGATAAAAACTTGATTTTTTTATGCAAAAATATGCTTGAGCAAAATATGTTGAGTGAATTATCACAATCAAGAGTATATGAGGAATTTAAAAAATTATTTTTAAAATCTAAAAAACCATCTATTGGCTTGATTTTTTTAAAACAGATAGATGCTTTGGATTTTTTTAAAGAACTTAAGATGGATAATGAATCTTGGGCAAATACCTTATATTCAATAGATAGATTTTGTACTAATAAATTAGAGGATGATAAAACTAATCTATTAATTATCTTAGCATTACTTTGTTATGAACTTAGTGATACAGATATAAAGACTTTTATATATAAACTAACTAACAAGCGAAAACTTATAAGAGGTATTAAATCATTTCATCATGTAGCAAAATATTTGCAAAATAAAAGTACTAAATTATTATACAAAATCACAAAAGACATCGATATAGAGAAGCTAACAGCTTTTTTAAATGCTATAGATATGCCAAAAGAGAGGATGAAGTTAGTCCCATTTATAAAACCAACAATGAGTGGTAAGGATATTTTAAAAGATGAAATAAAACAATCTAAAGATTATTCCAATATTTTACAAACCATTTATGAGCAACAATTAAAAGCTAAGATACGCTGATTCCATACTTTGGTAAAATGTCGTTAATAATATCAAACCTATGAGCCTTTAAGGCTACATGAAATAATCTCCAATTGCTATTCATAAAACTTTCTGTAAATTCAAATTTTTCATCTTTATCATCAATATATTTATCTTGTTTTATAGAGTCATGCTTCCAAGAACCTTTTCCTTTGGCAATATAGCTTAAATCAGCAGCTCCAAAACTAAAATCACCATTTTTTATTGATTTTAGCCATTTTTTATGTCTATCTTCACCATCTTCATCTCTAAAATTTTCTAAATTCAATCTAATTTGTTGCATATCTGAGTCTAATGGACTTTTAACCTCTCTGTCTACCTTGTCCAAATAAAGACATAATTGTTCAAATAAATCTTCACATGCTTTCATATATATATCTAAATTATTTCTTTTTACTTTTTTATTTAAACCATTGGTGTAACTCCAATTTAAAAATGGCATATCTGGACAAGCTAGTGCTGCTCCATGCCCCATTGGAAAACTGTTACTTAGAGCTTTAGATTTTAAATTATCAAAAAATCCCATATCGAAATTATGACATTTTAGGTTTTTAACTTTATTTACATCGTGTATAACTCCAGAGAACCCTTGATGAGCAAAAGTATCAGCAAATACATGCATTGTAATTCCTAGTCTATGCAAACAGTAAGGTTTATCTGTATCACTCATGCAAGCATCAAGTAAATCTACTGCTATTGGACTATATGGTTTGCAAATAAGCTTGTTTATAAAACTTCCCTTTGGGTTCTTTCCCGCTACCATACCATCATTTCCTGGTAAAAAATGAAATGGAACCCAAACTAAAAGGTTTTCTTCTGTATTTAAATGATGTTTAATGTCATATATTCCATGTGCTGAACTTAATCTACTAAACATTGCACCATTTGTAAACTTTATTGTTCCATAATTTATTGCATCATCAACATATTGTGCAGAGTGTGCAACTATGCTAGCTTCGGTGTGTTCAAAACCTGCCATTCTTGAGAGTACATATGTTAACGTATGGTGTCCATCTATTTGCATTTTTGCTCTTTTATGATTTGATTAGTAAATTGTATCTAAATAATCTCAAAGTAAAACTTTGAGATGAAAGAGACAGAGGGTTAGGGAGAGTAAAGATTATTTTTTAAAGGTGGTGATATAAGTAGATAATTCGCTAATATCATCTTTTGATAGAGCTGACAATTGCGCTTTCATAAGAGCCTTCATAGAAGCACCATAAGTTCCATCTAAATAACCATTCATTGATTTATTTAACTCATCTTCACTCATCTCAGCAATAACTAGTGATTTTCCAAGAGCAACCTTTTCACCAACAACGCCATGGCACCCTATACATTTTTTATAGATTGAAGCACCATCAGCTAATAAAGTTGATGAAGATAATATAGCAGTTGCTAAAACTAAAGATTTTAATGTTGTTTTTAATGTAGTTTTCATTTGAAACTCCTTGTTTTGATAAGGCTAGTTTAACAGTTAATTGTGAAAGGATTGTGTAGTTTTAAATTATTTTAATTTACCAAATACTTTGTACTTTTGCCAATAAATATCAACACTCTCTTTTAATTGGTCTTGGCTTAATTTGCTTTTTTCTTTTAATCCAAATCTTTTTATAAAACTATCTGACATAACAGTTGTTTCATAAGCAGGATATTTTAAGTAACTTATAATCGCATTTTTCATATCTGTTTCACTACTATATATAAGAAGATATTTATAAAAATATTTATCTATACTTACAGGCAGTTTTTTATGACACTTTACACAATTATCTTCATATGCATCAGCATTTAAAAAAGTAAATAAAAAAGTAAGAGTTAAAATTATTTTTATTACCATGTGATGATTACCTCTGTTCCTACATTTTCTTTTGAATCAATATTTATAGTTAAGTTATATTCTTGAGCTATTTGAAAAACTATATTTAACCCTATCCCAAATCCACCACTAGAGCTATTAAATCTTACATATCTATTTTGTAATTTAGAGATATTTTTTTTCGCTATCCCTATGCCAGTATCTTTAACACTTAACTTATTTCCATCAACACTAACAACTATTTTTCCGCCAACATTATTATACTTAATTGCATTAGAAATTAGGTTGTCTAAAAGTTTTGAGATTTTAAATTTATCTATATACATAGTAGAGTTTTTAATGATATTTTTATTGAGTATGACTTTTTTAGCTTGTGCTAAAGATGTGAAGTATTCAACTCTTTGGGTTATTAAATGCCCTATATCTATATTTTCATCATTTGCAGTAATTTTATCACTAAGAGTTAGATAGGTTAAATCTTGATAAATATTTGATATAGTTTTAGCCCCTATATCGATTCTATTTATTTTTTTTAGAAGTTTTTCATCTAAAGATGTTTTATCTATCATCTCTATATTTGCAACAATTGTACTAACTGGTGTATTTAGTTCATGAGTAGTATCTTTTATAAATTTATCTAAAAAGCTTATAACCTCACGCATAGGTTTTAAAAATAATCTAAGTAGTATATAACCAATCACCAACATAGGAAAAATTATTAAAATAGCAAAAATTATTATCTCTTTTTTAGTTTGTTCTAGCCATATTCCATCATCTTTTATTTTTACTATCACATATCTAGCACCAAGATAATAAGATTCTGGAATATCAACCAAATAAATCATCCCATTCTCAAGATATAAAATCTTATCAAGTCTTAGTTTAGTTTTTGATGTCTCAAAGATAAGTTTTTTTTCATTATCAAAAATAGCAGAATCGTATTTATCGCTTCGTGGATATATCTGCGTTTTATCAAAATTTATGTGAAGCTGCTTTAATGACTGAGTAAGCTCTTTTGAGTATTTTTGAAGGGTTGATTTTTTTTGCACAAGCATCAAGTCTTTTTGAAGTTCAAAATAGATAAATGAAAAGATAGAGATGATAATAAGTGTTAGTAAAACATATAAAGAAGAAAATCTAAAAAGTGTTTGTTTTTCACTTTGAGCTAAATCTGTATCCAAGCTTCTTGATGCTAACAATTTTATCCTTTCCTATAAGTTTTCTAAGATTTTTTATATAAGTTCTCAAAGCATTTTCACTTGCACTCTCTTCATAACTCCATAAAGTATCATAAATTTTCTCATGGGAAAGTACTTGTTCTTGGTTTTGTAAAAAAAGTTTTAAGAGTAAAGATGTTTTAGTGTTTAGTTGAACTTTATTTGAGTTTATGAAGAGTAGGTTTGATTCTGTATCGTACTCTATATTTTTGTCTATTTTAACCTTAGCGCTATTTTCATGAAAAAAACTTCTTTTTATAATAGTCTCTATCCTAAAAAGAAGCTCTTTTAAAACAAATGGCTTTCTTATGTAGTCATCACAGCCACTTTTGTATCCATCTTCCAAAGAATCAATAGAATTTAGCGAAGTTATATAGATAGCTGGAGTTTTTACTCCACATTCACGCTTTTGTTTTAAAAGTTCAAACCCATCAATAAGTGGAACATTTACATCAAGTAAAAAAAGGTCAAAATTTTGTTCATATATGATATCGGATGCTTCCTCTCCGTTATAAGCAACCACTACTTCAAAGTTATTTTCCTCTAAAAAGTCAACTATAGTTTCACTCAAAGTTATGTCATCTTCTAATAAAAGTACTCTTGTTTTCATGATTTTTCTAATTTTTCTAGGTTTTTTTTATAGGTTTTTTTTTCTGCTTCATTCATAGTTTTAATTCTTATTTGAAGCTCATTTTTGAACTTTTGCAAATCAGATTTTTTTACATAACCAATGATAGATATAAGCTCTTGTGTACTCATTTCACTAAAGTTCTCTTCAGCATACAAAAGAGAGGTTATAAGTAATGATGAAAGAAAAATAGATAAAATTTTAATCATTATAAAGCTTCTTAATTAATTTTGAATAAAGTATAATAACATAAAAATGTAGATTGATTGTGGAGTCTGCAATAGATAATTTAGCTTTTCAAATCAAAATATGTCAATTTGCCATCTTTTTAATCTCTTTATAAAAAAATTGCTATTGTTTGTAAATTTATATTTTTGTGAAGGA
The DNA here is from genome assembly GCA_027066935.1 of Sulfurimonas sp. Lineage (GTDB taxonomy): Bacteria > Campylobacterota > Campylobacteria > Campylobacterales > Sulfurimonadaceae > Sulfurimonas. The sequence continues at coordinate 22,258 of JAMOMX010000274.1, forward strand.
GATTTGTTATGAAAAAAGTATCGTGTGCAACTTATGAAGGTCTTGATGCTAGAGTAGTTCATGTTGAATCAACTTTGACCAAAGGTTTACCATCTTTTAGTGTGGTTGGAATGGCAAGTATATCGATAAATGAATCAAAAGAGCGTGTTAAATCAGCACTTTTGAGTAATAATTTTTCTTTTCCTCCAAAACGGATAACTTTATCTTTGGCTCCCTCTGATGAAAAAAAAGAGGGGTCTCAATTTGATTTGAGTATAGCTTTAATGATAGCTCTAAATACACAAGAGGATGATTTTAGTGATTGGTTTGTATTTGGTGAGCTAGGGCTTGATGGAGCAGTAAAGGAGAACAATAAGTTATACCCACTTATGTTATCACTAGCAAATCAAAAGCTAGTTAAAAAAGCTATAGTCCCATATCATAGTCTTAACAAACTCTCAAAAATTCCAAATATTGAGTTTTATGGAGTAAAAACGCTCCAAGAAGCGATAGATTTGCTTAAAAATCAAACCAGTGTTAATCCAAGCATGGAGCAGGGTGGTATTGATTATCCTAGTTATAAAATTAAAGATGAAGAGTATTATTATGTAAAAGAGTATGAAGATGATTTTTTAGATGTTAAAGGTCAAGAGGTTGCAAAAAGAGCAGCACTTATAGCTGCATCTGGATTTCACAACATTTTATTTGTGGGAAGTCCAGGTTGTGGCAAGAGTATGATAGCAAAAAGACTAAAGTATATATTGCCACCTATGAGTAGTGAAGATATATTAGATGTTGCAAAACTTCAAGCATTGGATTTTGTTGAGCCAGATTTTAAACCACACAGAACTATGAGAAGTCCTCACCATTCATCTACTCTTGCAAGTGTATTTGGTGGTGGATCTTTTAAAGCTCAAATAGGTGAAGTTGGTTTAGCCCATAATGGAATTTTATTTTTTGATGAACTGCCACATTTTTCTAAAAATGTATTAGAGGCACTAAGAGAGCCAATGCAAGATGGAAAGATACGAATATCAAGAGTAAATTCAAAAGTTCAATATCCAGCAAATTTTCTTTTTATTGGGGCTATGAATCCATGTCCATGCGGAAATTTACTAAATGATTCTCGTGAATGCAGATGCAATGAACTAGAGATGCAAAGATACAAAAACAGACTCTCTGAGCCTTTTTTAGACAGAATAGATTTGAGTGTAACTATGCAAAGTGTAGATGTAAATGATAAAACCAGTTACACATCAAAAGAGCTTCATAAGATGGTTGTTCAATCTCATATTTTTGCTAAAAAAAGGGGTCAAAAAAGATTTAATGCTAAACTTAATGATAGTGAGATAGAGACTTATTGTATATTAGATGATGAAGCTCAAAGTACTTTAGATCTAGCTATTAGCCGTTTCGATTTATCATTTCGTGGCATTAAAAAAATTCAAAAAGTTGGACGCACCATTGCTGATTTAGACTCTTGTGAGAGTATAGAAAAAAAACATATCTTAGAGGCTCTTAGCTACAGAAAACGATAAGCAATAGGGGATAAAAAAATAATGAATTTTGGTATAACATACCTTACTGAAACGGCATTTTAGACATTATAATCTCCTTTATATCAACATATTGTTGACAATCTTTACCCCCTAATTTAATACACACTTGTTGCCATCTTTTTGAATGACCTTTGTCTTTTGTGTGTAGATATCCAAGTTTAAACATGAGGGCATGAGCATATTCGTGTGCTATTACACTATCAATCATATAATCCATACTCTCTTGCATCACTTTTTTGTTAAGATAAATTTTTATTATTCCATCTTTATAAGAGGTAAGCCCATATAGCTTACCCTTAAATTTATCTGTAACTATAAGTGGAACTTTAAATGTAAAACCAAACTCCCGCTGCATATGCTGTAACACCTCTTGCTCTTTATTTAAGATTCTTTTTTTGTAGTTATCTGATATATCATTGTTTTTAAAAGAGTAGCTTTTATAGTAGTTATATGCTAAGACTGTGATAGATATTAATATTATGCTGATAAAGATAAGCTCTAATCTTTTTTTAAACATAGCTTATTATAAACCTAACTCTTGCTTGCAGCTAACACAGTGTGATGATTCAGGGACTAATATCAATCTTTCAAATAAAATATCCTCTTCACACTCCATACAAATTCCATAATTATCTTTATCGATTTTTGTAAAAGCATAAGTTAGCTTAGTTAATCTGATATTTGCTCCATCTAGCGCGTGCATATAAATTTGTTGTTCTTGTATCATCTCTTGTCTAGTTAATCTTCCAATGGAGCAATCAGGAGCGATAGGTTTGCTTTTTTCTTTTAGCTCTATTATTTCCCTTTTTACAAACTCTATATCTTGTGTAATTTTATCTTTTATTTTTTGTCGTTGTGTATGGTTCATAATATATCACTACCTTAGTCTATTAAGAGATTAAGTAATTATACCAAACCTCATTAATAGATTAAACCAAAATTATGCAATGAATATTTAGTAAAATTTTCACAACAGTTACATTATTAAACAGTTCTATTTTAAATTTAATTAAGTCTAATCTATTAAGTTTGCATAAATATCAGAAATGATACTATAGCGATTAAGAAATAATTAAAAAAAGGATTTTAATATTATGAAAAATAATATGAAAATGATTGCAATAGGACTTGCCGTATCTCTGTTACCAAGCATATCAAGTGCTGCTGGCCCGCACGATGGAATTACATGTTTAGGTTGTCATAGTACTCACTTTGCTGTAGATGATAAAATATTTGCTGTAAAAAATGAAAAAATGAAAAACCCTTTAACTAGGGATAATTTTGACAAACTAACGGCAAAAAATTGTTTAGGTTGCCATGAGTTAACTGAATTAGGTGGTGCTGGAATTAGCCCTATTCACATGCATACAACTCACCCTATTGGAATGATACCAAATCCAAAAATCGCAGATGTACCAGAAAACTTACTTAAAAGTGGAATGTTAGATTGTATTAGTTGTCATGAAGCACACCCATCAAACAAAAACTTTAAATATTTAAGAGTAGACACTGGTAAAGCAGGTGCTAATATTCAAAATCTTTGTGCTGTTTGTCATGATTCAAAAGTAGATTATGATACTGCCGGCATTAAGAATCTTAATGATATTAAAATATTTACTGCTATGGATCAAGAAAAAGGTTCAGGTTTTTATGATAGGGACAAAGTTATTATTCAAAACAAAACTAAATCTTTCATTATGCCTTTAGGTGAAATAGGTGAAAATGATATCTCTCCAAATTATCAAAATCAACCTAGTTGGGTTTACTCTCCAACAATTAATGCTTTAGATGATTTCAAAAATGATACAAAAAAAGCAACACCTGTAAAAAAGTAAATTAATTAATAACTCCTTTAAAAAAAAGGGGTTATTTAACTTTGTAATCTCTTAAGCTCTTCTTTTACTTTTGCTACATGATCTTTAACGCGAACCTTTTCAAATACAGCTTTTACAACTCCATTAGGATTGATAATAAAAGTAGTACGCACTATCCCCATATACTCTTTACCATAATTTTTTTTCATTTGCCAAACACCATACTTTTGCATCATCGTTGTATCTTCATCGCTTAAAAGAGTGATATCCAAATCTTTTTTTTCTATAAAATTTCTATGTTTTTTTGTAGAATCTGCACTAACCCCAAGAATTATTGCATCTAAGTCTGAAAAATCAGATGTAGCTTCAGTGAACTCGCAGGCTTCAGTCGTACATCCTGGAGTGTTGTCTCTTGGATAAAAATACAAAATAATCCATTTGCCTTTTAGGTCTCGAGAACATATCTCTACATCATCTTGATTTGGTAAACAAAATTCTGGTGCTTTTTCATCAATTTTAATCATCTATGTAATTCCTTTGCTTCAAACTAAGTGCACTATTGCACAAATAACAACACATATACCCATATACCTGAAATGGAGGTAAAAATCACTCCTAAAAGGGTAATCTTACCCATCATTGGATGTTTGCGTTCACGCACATGTTTTTTTGCTTTTATTAAGGTAAAAGCCCAAATAAACATTGTAAATAAAGAGACCAAAATATGTGCTATTAAAACTATGTAAGCATAATCATGTGATACAGAACTACCCTCCATAAACACTTCAAAACCTCCACCTACTCTAACGCCTATCTCAAAATAAATAAGTACAATCACTGAGACAATCAATAATACTGTTTGTGATATAGAGTGTGCTTTATTTCTTAATACAATCAAAGATATACTAATCATCATTAAAAATGGTAACAGTGCTACTATTACAGTTACAAAATCCATAAAAAATGGCGCCCTTGATCCTAAAAAACCTGCCTCAAACATATAATCCATTTTTAACCTTTATTTTTTTGATATTTATAATATATAAATCCGAGCATAACTAAACTAATTAAAATAACATAGATCACTTGTTTTAAATAGATATCTATAAGCTCTTGGTTTTCGCCAATATAATATCCCAATAAAACTAAAATTAAAGCCCATAAACCAGCACCAAGCGCTGTATAAAATGAAAATATTCCTAAATGCATTTTAGACAATCCTGCAGGTATAGAGATAAGTTGGCGAATACCAGGAATGAGTCTACCTGTAAAGGTTGAGATTGCTCCATGTTTCTTAAAGTAATTATCCATTTTATCTAAAGCACTCTCTTTTATAAAGAAATATTTACCATATTTGACTAAAATTTTTCTTCCCAATAAAAGTGCCAGATAGTAGTTTATAAAAGCACCAACCATCGATCCACCCAAGCCACTAGCCATAATCAAAGTCAAACTCATTTTGCCCTCACTAGCCAAATATCCAGCTGGAATAAGGATAATTTCACTTGGAAAAGGGATAAATGAAGACTCAACTGTCATAAGCAGGAATATACCTAAATATCCCCAATCAAAAATTAATGCAACTAAATCTTGCGCTAACTCTTTAAGCATTTAGAACCTTTTTTACATCATCTATCATTTTTTTAGCAACATTCTTTTTGGAGTACTTTAGAAGTGCTTCACTCTTTTGTTTAAGAGGCTCTTTTAAAATAGAGATCATTTTTGAGCGAAGTTTTTCACCCTCTTGTTCACACCAACCTAAATCATTATCAACAATAAATTTAGCATTAAAGTATTGATGATTGCCAGCAGCAAACGGATATGGGATAAACAGAGTTGGCACTCCATTTGCAGTTAGTTCCCACAGTGTTGATGCCCCAGCCCTCGAGACTGCTAAATCAGCTTGAGCTATCAGCTTATCTAACTTTTTTGTAAAAGCGTATAGCTCTACCTCTATACCCAATTCTTCATACTCTTTTTTTACTCTCTTAAAATCATTTTCTCCAGCTTGATGAATAATTTTAATATGTTTTTTTCGTAGTTTATGAGCTATACTTAGTGCTAAATCATTTATAGCTTTTGCACCATGCGAACCTCCTAAAAAGATTATTGTTTTTAATTCTTCTCTAACTCTGGCTGATTTAAACAACTCCTCTTTTACTGGATACCCTTTTATAGGTGAAGCTTCATCATAAGCTGATATAAACCTCTTTGCATATGGTTTTAGTAGTGAGTTTAATCTTCCAACTATTGCGTTTTGTTCATGAATGAAAAGTGGCAAAAACCTACTTAAAGTTGCAAATGAAGCAGGAGCTGCTGAGAATCCACCAACACTATATGTTGCTTGAATCTTATGTTGTTTAAGAATTTTACGAGATTTTAAAAATGCTAAAAATATTTTAAGTAAAGCTTTACCTTTGTTTAAACCTTTTTGATTTACCACACCAGTAGTTTCTAAAAAATAAACATGAGAAAAAGAACTATTAAACTCAAAATATTTTTTATCTTGTCCATTTGAAGAACCTATGAAAATAACCTCATGCCCATCTCCAACAGCAGCTTCAACCAAAGCCTCTGCTATCATAAGATGTCCACCAGTACCACCACCAGTTATACAAAGTTTCATTTTTCTTTCTCCATATTAACCTTTTTAGATGCCATTAAAATCATCCCTATCGCAATTGAAGAAGCAATTATTGCAGAACCACCATAAGAAAGAAAAGGTACTGAAATTCCCTTAATTGGAGTAATTCCGCTAATCCCATAAGCATTTACTAAAAATGCAAAACTAAGCATTAACCCAATCCCTATGCTAAATAGGTAGATATGAGAATCATTTGAACGATTTGCTATTTTAAAAATTCTTTGTAACATCCACATAAAAATAAACACTACAAACAAAACACCAAAAAAGCCAAACTCTTCAGCAAGACCAGCTAAAATAAAATCTGTATGTACCTCCGATAAAAAGCCAAGCTTAAATGTTCCATTTGCGATACCAGTACCAAAAAATCCACCATTATAAATAGCATTTAAAGAGTGACCTATTTGATATGGAACAACCTCTGTTGGAACTCGAAGTTCATTTGCCAATACATCTGGTAAAAATGAAAGTATTGTATCTTGTGCGGTTGCCCACCATGATTTTATACGTATAATTCTATGCTCAGCAGTAAAAATAAAAAATACAAAAAATACAAGCGAAAAAGATAAAAGTGTAAAGAAAAACCTAAAACTGCTACCTACAAACATCAACATAAATAACAAAGTAAGCCCTAAAACTACAACTTGCCCTAAATCATTTTGAATAAAAGCAATCATAAACATAGCTACTATAAAAACTACTGCATATGGGGCAAAACGTATAAATTCATCTTTTAAATTCATATTTTTATAATCACCTAGTTTCCTTGAAAAACTCCATGCTAAAAAATATATAAATCCAATTTTAAAAAATTCAACAGGAGCCAAGGAAAAACCAAAAACTTTTATCCATCTTTTTGCCCCACCAACTGCTGATACTAAAAACTCTGGTAAAAAAGGCATAGCAATCATTAAAAGGCTAGAGCCTATAAATAAAGTAAATCCGAGTGGGGTCAACCATTTGTCTGGGTCAAGTTTAGTCAATAACCAAATGATGGATATGCTTAAAAATCCAAATATAGCTTGACGAATGGCAAAATGAAATTCATTTACTTCAAAACGCAAAGCTGTATATGAAGATAAGCTATATGCTAGTATTATACTAATACCAATAAGGATAGAGACCAAAGTGAAAAGTTTTTTATCAGCCAAGATAGTTACTTTATTTTATTTATTTTTAAAACAAATTCAACTTCAGCTTTTGATATATGAAGCTCTCTTGATATGGTCTCTAAGTCAATCCCTTGTTTGTAAAGTGAGATAACTTTTTCATCATCATTTGCATGTATTGATGAGGGAATTGATATTTGTTTTACACCATTCTCTAGGTTTGAAACGCGAGACTCAATTTGAGAATCTACTATCTCTACACTCTCTTGCACCTGCTTTAATGCTTGAGATAAAGGATGAACTAAATCATAAACACTTCTTTCTATCTCTTGATATATCTCTTCATCACTCATACCACGAGGATCTATTTTTGATTTTATTTGTATCTCTTTTGTACTTTTTTTCAAATAATAAATTTCACGATTTAAATCTTCAACAACAGAGGCTATAGAGTGTAAATTTTGATTATATTGTGTGTCTTTAGTATATACATAGTATATTAAGTAAAGTATAATAGCTGACATAGCAACTACTACATATTCTAGGTGAAAAAGGTCACTATATGTCACGATTTTTTCTCTTTAGCTTCACGAATTAATATACGCTCTCTCGCTGTTAAATATGAACTCCACTCTTTGGAATCTCTTTCATGTATTTTAGTGATTTCTGCTAAAGAGGTATCAATAGCTTTAAAATAAACTGCTACATCTCTTTTTGGATGAACAGGCATAGCTACACGGGCATAATAGTTTTCCCCTATTTCTAATTCAGGTGATACCAATTTAAAATGATCATGACCAATTGATTCTATCTCAGATTCATTTGATAAAGATATCCTTTTTTGTTTTTCATTTTTTAGTATCATCTCTAAGTTGTCAATTTTTCTATGTAGTTCAACTAAAAGATTTAATAAAACATCATCTGTTTCAGCTGTTTCACCCCTTGCTTTTGCAAGCTTTAACCATTGACTTATTGGATCTTCATCAAGTCCACTAAGTTGTTGGTATTCTTTTTCAAAAGCTTCTGCATTATCTGATACTTTTGAATAGATAAGACTTATTGGTGCTGGGACTAAACGAACACTCATAAAAGAATCTTATCCATAAAAATTAATATAAAAAAAGCAATTCCTAGATAACCATTTATAGTGAAAAAAGCTTTATCTATTTTGGTGAAATCTTTTCTTACAAGATAATGTTCATAACCTAGCATAAAGGCACTTAAAATCACAGCTACCCATGCAAAACTACCTAGTGATGCAGTCCAAACAAACATAGCCCAAAAAATTATACTTAACACATGAAATATTAAAGATATAAATAGTGTTGATTGTGTTCCATACTTAGATGGAATTGAGTGAAGGTTATTTTGTATATCAAACTCAATATCTTGAAGGGAGTAAAGTAAGTCAAATCCAGCTACCCAAAAGATAACACCAAGTGATAATAAAACAGACCATGGAGTAATCTCTCCAAGAACCGCAACAACTCCAGCAATAGGAGCCAATCCCAAAGATATACCAAGAACTATATGAGCTAAAGAAGAGAATCGTTTAAAGTAAGAGTATGAACCTAAAATAAGAAGAATTGGAAAACTAAGCCAAAAAGCTAACGAATTTATCATATATGCTATTGCTATAAATACTAATGCATTTACAACTACAAAAAGCATAATAGATGGGGCATTAAGTCTTCCATCAACATTTGGTCTGCTAGAAGTTCTTGGATTTTGTCCATCTATATCACGATCAGCATATCTATTTAAGCCCATTGCAAAATTTCTAGCACTAACAGCAGCTCCAATACCAAGTATAAGTAAAGTAAAGCCAAACCATCCATCAGCTGCTACAATCATCGCTATAAAAATAAACGGAAGAGAGAAGATGGAGTGCTTAAACATCACTAACTCGTTAAAATCTTTTAATTTACTCATATATTTTTGCAAAAAAATACCCCTATTTATTAAATGAGTCTATTCTATCTAAAGCTTGGTTAAAATCTAATTTTTTTTTATTTAATTTTATCTATTATTGCATCTACTGAGAAACCAAACTTCTTAAATAACTCACTTGCTGGTGCAGATGCTCCAAAACTATCCATAGAGATTACTGTATCTGCAAACTTGTACCACTCTAAACCACGAGCTGCTTCTATTGCTATAGTTTTAGTGCCATCTATGATAATTGAGTTTATATATGAAGAGTCTTGTTCTAATAAAAGATCATAACAAGGAACTGAAACAACATTTACTGCTACATCTATAGCATTTAATGATTCTTTAACTTTTAAAGCAAGTTCAACTTCACTTCCACTAGCCATAAGAGTGATAACAGCATTTTTATCAGACGCTAGTAAATAACCACCCTGAGCAGCTGTACCAAATACTGAAGCTGGAAGAATTGAAAGATTTTGACGAGAACATACAAATGCTGATGGAGATTTATCCATACTAAGAGCTGTTTTCCAAGCTTGAACATTTTCTACTCCATCTGCTGGTCTCCAAACATAAAAGTTAGGAAGTGCACGAAACTGTGAAAGATGCTCAATTGGTTGATGAGTTGGACCATCCTCACCAACACCGATAGAATCATGTGTCCAGATGAAAAACTGTTGAATCCCTGTAAGTGCCGCAATGCGAGCTGCTGGTTTTAGGTAATCTGAAAACACAAAAAATGTAGCTGAAAAAGGGAGAAGTGGACCATAAAGAGCCATTGCATTAGTAATTGATGCCATTGCATGTTCACGGATACCAAAGTATATATTTCTACCTTTTGGATAAACTCCCATATCATTTAGGTTAGTTTTATTAGATGGGCTTAAATCTGCACTCCCACCTAAGAAACTTGGTATCCCTCTAGCAATTGCATTCATAATTTTTCCATTTGTACCACGAGTAGCTTCAGCTTTTTCAAATGTTGGATAATCAATGCGAGAAAAATCTGGATTTTGTAATGCATCAAGAGCCTCATTCTGCTCCATTAATGGAAGAGTTTTTTGTGAGTGAATCCACTCACGCTCTAGTAAATCACCCTCTTCAATAGCACATCTAAATCTAATAATAACATCTTCATCTACATAAAAAGTTTTATCAGGGTCAAATCCAGCAGCTACTTTAGCTTCTGCAATCACTTCATCACCAAGTGGTGCACCATGAGAATGGTGAGAACCCTCTAGTTTACCAGCACCTTTTGCAATAATAGTGTTTGCTATGATGATAGTAGGCTTAGTATTTGCTTTTGCAGTAGTTAAACATTTGTCAATTTCATCAAAATTATGTCCATCACACTCTAAAACATCCCAACCTTGGGACTCAAAACGCATACGAATATCTTCTGAAATACTTAAATCAGTCGAACCCTCAATAGTGATGCGGTTTGAATCATAGATAAGAATCAAGTTGTCAAGTTTATTGTGTCCTGCTATAGAGCAAGCTTCATAAGAGATACCCTCTTCTAAATCACCATCGCCACATAAACAATAAACATTATGATCAATCAGCTTAGCAGTTTCAGAATTAACTTGTGCGCCAACAAACTTTGAAGCCATTGAAAAACCAACAGCATTAGCGATACCTTGACCTAAAGGACCAGTAGTAATCTCTATACCTTTAGTATGGCCATACTCTGGATGACCTGGTGTTTTAGAATCTAGTTGACGGAAATTTTTTAAATCATCAATCTCTAAACCATATCCCCAAAGGTAATAAAGGGAATATATAAGACCAGTTGCGTGACCACCTGAAAAAACTAATCTATCACGATTTAACCAATTGGGATTTTTTGGATTATGATTTAAGTGTTCACTTAAAACTACAGCTATATCTGCAAGTCCCATTGGTGCACCTGGGTGACCTGAGTTCGCAGCTTGAACCATATCTGCTGCTAAAAATCTTATACTATCTGCCATCTTTTGACGCATTACATTACTCATTTATTATCCTCTATGTCTATTTATATATTTTGTAAGTAGTGGTGAGAGTTCATTTTTTAAATTCTCATCAAAATTGTTCAACTCTTTTTCAAGTTCATTCGCTAAAGTATTTGCTTCTTTCATACTCTCATCTAAGCCTATCAAAGTAACAAAACTATTTTTATCTCCATCATTACCAGTTAACTTTCCAGCTTCTTGTGAACTTTGTGTTACATCTAAAATATCATCTTGAATTTGAAATAAAAGCCCAAGTTTAATACCAAAATCATATAAACTTTTTGCAAGTTCTTCACGACCAACAATAATAGCACCCATCTTAAGTGAAGCGGCTATTAATTTTGCTGTTTTATTTATATGTAAAATTTTTACATCCTCAATTGGAAGTGGTTTATTTTCAAAATAACAATCAATTGCTTGTCCTAAAACCATTCCATTGAGTCCACCATTTGTAGCTAACTCTCTTATTAGTTGAACTCTTGTGTAATCTGAAAAAGGGGCATTGCTTAAAACTTCAAAAGAGTAGGTATTTAATGCATCTCCAACAAGGATAGCAGTTACTTCATCATAAGATATATGCAATGTTGGTTTGCCACGACGGAGTGGTGAGTTATCCATAGCTGGTAAATCATCATGGATAAGAGAATAAGTATGCAATAACTCAACCGCAAAAGCAACATGGTTAGCTCCATCAAGTATAAGCTTATTATATGCACCTACTACACCAAGAATTAGTGCTGGACGAAATCGTTTTCCTCCTGCAATAAGCATCTCGTGAAGAGCTTTTTCATATGTTGGATGAATAGACTTTGATTTTGGCAGATTATCTAATAAAAATTTCTCAAAATTTTGCATATGAAAGTTTAACTAATTTATGTTCACAAAAAACTGAAAATTTTCTCTTGTGAAGAGTAGTGATGCAAAATGTTTAAAATCTTCAATATTTTTTCTAATATCACTAATGGTATTTACTTTTTTTCCATTCACTTGGAGTAATTTATCACCAACTAATAATCCATACTTTTTAAACTCATCACCAATCTTTAAAATTGTTAAATCTTCACTAAAGTATAAACCTTTAGTCTCCAAAAAAGTATCACTTATATAACCACCACCATATCTTTTTTTGATAGTTGTATCTAGCGTCAAAAACTTGTTCTCTCTTTTGATTTTCACCTTGATTTTTTCTCCAAGTTTTGAAAATAATATTTTTCTCATAACTTCAGCACTATTTTTTACTTTGAGTTTATCTATTGAAACTATACAATCACCTTTTACAAACTCTATTGAACTATCAAAAGGGTTTACTCTTTGCACTATAACAAGATTTTTTTCATCATCAACACGAATTCCAATATCGCCATACTCAAGCTTTTTTGAATTTAAAAAATTATCAATATACTCTTTTTCTATTATTCCCTGAGGTGTTATCAATCCATCTAGTGCACAACAAGAGTTTAAAAGTAAGCTAGGTGCGTATACTGCCTCGCTAAATGTTGCAAACTTGTTTAGCCCTATTTGTTTTTTGATAATTTTGCCCTCTGTAATCATTTTAGAAGTTAAAGCAGCTGAACCTAATGATAATTTATAATTTGTACGAAAAGGGTGCTTGAATTTTTTTGAGTCTTTAATTAAATATAAATTTAAAAAAGGGTCATGTTTTAATATATTAGCATCTGGTTTAGTATTTGAGTAGATAAGTTTTTGATTTTTTAAAAGTGGAACTTGAAGAGCATTTACGCCAATTGCGCGTGAATCAATAATTTTTTGTTGACAACCTTTATAGCCATCTACACATGCATATAAATTTATGAAAAAAAATGAAAGTGTAAGCAAAAGCTTTAACACTTAGTTCCCTCCAAATGGATTGGCACCGCCCATACCGCCAAGCATACCCATTGTTGAGCTTTCTTGGTTTTTTTGAACCATTGCATAGGCATCATTTATTGCACCTATTAGTAGTATTTGGAGTGTATCTTTATCACTAAGCAAAGAGTCATCAATATTTAAGTCAATAATCTCTCCTCTACCGTTGATGTTTATCTCTATCATGCCACCGCCAGTTTTTACACTAAATGTTTTGGATTCTAGTTCTTCTTTAAGTTTAGCTACATTGCCTTGCATACCCTCAAGCATTTTAGCCATATCGCCCATATTTCCAAACATTATTTTTCTCCCATTAGTTAGATAGTATCTAGTATTTCATCAATATTGTTTTCATCATTTACTAAAACAACTTTTGGTTTGTAGTTTTCTAATTCTTTTTCATTGTATGAAGCATAAGCAACAATGATAATTTTATCACCCCTATGCACTTTTCTAGCAGCTGCACCATTTAGGCATATATCACGATTGCCGCGTTCTCCCAAAATAACATAAGTTGAAAAACGCTCACCATTGTTGATATTTAATATTTCTACTTTTTGACCTACACGCATTTTTGAAGCTTCTAAAAGTTCTTCATCAATAGTGATTGAACCCACATAGTTTAGGTTTGCATCTGTAACAGTTGCACGGTGAATTTTGCTATAAAGCATCTCTATATTCATCTTTTTTTCCTACATTCCCATTTGAGTCTTCATATCACGAGGAGAGATTGCTTCATCCCATAATTCAGATTCTATAACATACTCTTCAACTACATTTCCGCCAATAATATGTTCTTTTATAATTCTATCAATTTTTTCTTTAGTTAAAGCTGTATACATAATATGACCTGGTTCTACTAACATAACTGGACCAGCATTACAGCGATTTAAACAAGCTGTACGAATTGGCTGAACTGTCCCCATAATACCCTCTTGCATAATTTTTTGAGAAAGATATTGAAAAAGTTGTTGCGATTCTGTATCTTGTTGAGACACACATGATGGTTTAGGCATTCCTGGAGGTGAAGATTGTTCACATTTGAACATATAAAAAGCTGGTTGTGGGATTCCCATAATTAAATTCCTTAAATTTTTTTCGAAATTATATCTAAAATCATATTCTTTTAAGTTAAGAAAAAACTTTTTAGATATAATTCAACTAATATTAAATTTAACGGAAACAATCACTTGAAAAAAATACTACTTTTAACAATTTTTATGACATCACTTTTTGCTG